>NZ_WBKS01000010.1:0-81980 GCF_008868145.1 Micromonospora sp. AMSO1212t | reverse complement strand
CCCTGCTCGCCCGCCCCACCCGCACTCCGTTGATCAAGGAGTTTGTGTCCGGTTCACCGGCTCTCGATGACACAAACTCCTTGATCACCGAGGCGGGGCGGTCGAGCAGGGGAGAGCGTCACGTAAGTGGGCGGTCGTCCGGACCGGCCGAGGTGGAGGTCGGTGCGGTCTGCTGGTGGCGGCGGAGCAGCTCCTGGAGGGCGGCGATCTCGGAGTGCAGGGCCTGGCGTCCCTCCCGGGTGATCCGGATCCACGTCCGTGGACGACGTCCGTGGTAACCCTTCTCCACCTCGATCAGGCGTGCCTCTTCCAGCACAGTGAGGTGCCGGGACAGGTTGCCCGCGGTGAGTTCGAGGGCCTCCCGGAGATAGGCCACCTCCACCCGCTCGCCTTCGGCGGCGATGGTCAGGATGCCGAGCCGGTGCCGTTGGTGGACCGTGTCGTCGAGGCCGTTCGTCGGGAATGGCCCGCTCGCGCGAGGATCGTCCACGGTGCTCACGGTTACCGATTGTGCTGCTTCTTCGCGGCGGCGAGCGCCAGACCCCCGCCGATCAGCAGGATCGGTGCCGGGAGCATGGCGGCGAGCATGAAGCTGAACCGGGTCAGATCGCCGCTTTGCAGGTCGGAGATCTGGAACCAGGCGTTCACGGCGACGAGTACGACGGTGTAGAGACCGACTACCACCCACAGGCTGCGGCTGCGTTCGAGGTGGGCGAGAACCGCCAGACCCACGGCGATCACGAGGTGCGGCAGCATGCCCCGGTTGGCGAGGCCGAGCAGCGGACCGGTCAGCCAACTGGTGCCGCTCGACAGGGGTGCGCTGGTGTTCAACAGCAGGAACTCCAGGACGATCGGAAGGGCGAGGCCGACGAGCGTGCCCGCGATGCCGGCGACGACGTACGCCCGGGTCGGGGTCTGGACGCCGGCTCGCCGGCCGTGCCAGCGGTACCAGGCCAGGCCGGCCAGATAGCCGCCGACGAGCGCGACCAGCCAGTACCAGCCCAGAGCGGCCGACTTCTCCAGGAAGCCGCCGCCGAGACCGGTCAGTGCCGGGCCGTCGGACCCGGCGCGCAGCGGGGGTGGCTCCACCGACTCGACGTACAGCGGCGCGGCCGCCGCAATGAGCACCCCGAAGAGCAGGAGCGGAAGCCAGTACGCCTGACGAGCCGCCCGGGCCTGTCGGCGGAGTGTGGTCATCGAAGCGAGCAGTTCCTGAGCACTGTCCTCGCGGGGTGACTCGGACGGCATGGTTCCTCCCGGCAGCCGATGCGCTGTGACCCAAATAGGTTTGCATCGCAAACCTAACAACGCAAGCGGCAGCGCTTGTTTCGACAGTTCTCTAGGTTGACAGACGTCAAAACAGAAGGCAAAGTTGGTCCTGATTCGACAAGCATCTAGACAGGGAGTTCACATGTCCCGCGTCCAGCTCGCCCTGCGCGTGTCCGACCTCGAAGGCTCCGTGGCCTTCTACAGCAAGCTGTTCGGCGTCGAGCCGGCCAAGCGTCGCCCCGGCTACGCCAACTTCGCGGTGGAGAACCCGCCGCTGAAGCTCGTACTCCTCGAAGGTGAGCCCGGCCTGCCGACGGTGATGGACCACCTCGGGGTCGAGGTGTCCACCACCGAGGAGGTCAACGCCGCGACCGGCCGGCTCACCGAGTCCGGCCTGATCACCCTGGAGGAGAACGACACCGAGTGCTGCTACGCGCTCCAGGACAAGGTCTGGGTACGCGGCCCCGGCGACGAGCCGTGGGAGGTCTACACGGTCAAGGCCGACTCGCCGCAGCTGGAGAAGGTGACCGAGAGCGCCTGCTGCGCCTCGGACACTGCGGCGCAGCCCGCCACGGTCTGACCCGGATACGGCAAGGATCCCCATCGGCGTGTCCGCCGGTGGGGATCCTGCCCGCCGGTTCAGCTACGCCGCGCGAGTGTCGAGCCCCTGGCGGGACCGGACCACGGCCGTGACCTCGACCTCGAGCACAGCGCCCGGCAGGAAGAGTTTGCTGACCTCGACAGTCGTGCTCGCCGGCGGTGGTGTCCCCGGGAAGAGGCGGCGCCGGACGGCCGCGTACGCCGGAAGGTCGGCCAGGTCCGTCATGAACGTGCGGATGTGCAGCACGTCGTCGAAGCTCGCGCCGTGCGCCGCGAGCACGCCGCCCACGATCTCGAAGATCCGTTCGGCCTGGGCGCCGGGGTCTCCGGGGGCCACCACCTCGCCGTCGTCGTCGACGGCGACCTGTCCGGCGAGCATCAGCAGCGCGCCGCCGCCGACATCGATCCGGGCGACGTGCGCGAAGCGGTCGCCGAACGGCGCCGCGACGGATGCGGGGTTGTCCAGGGTGAGGCGCATCAGCATCCCCTCAGGTGTTCGGCTGAGACGAGGGAGGAGAGATCCGCGTCCTGGTCCGGCGCGGCCTGCATCAGGTCGAGGGCGGCCGCGAGCACGGGAGCCGGCACCGGGCGGCGCAGCGCCAGCCGCGCATCCTTCGCCGCCAACGCGACTGCGAACGAGGCGCCCGGCGCGGTGACCCGCCCGACCGCGCCGGCAAGGGCCCCACGGCCGAGCACGTCGAGGGCGGTCTGCCTGTCGACACCGAGCGCCGCGGCGACAGTGAGCGCGTCGTGCAGCGCGGCGACAGCCGTGACCAGGCCCGTGTTCGCGACGAGTTTGACGGCGGCGCCTACGCCGATCGGACCGCAGTGACGGACCGAACCGAGTTGTTCGAGCACCGGAGCCGCCCTCTCCACGGCATCGGCGGAGCCGCCCGCGAAGATCGCCAGCGTGCCGGCCCGGGCGGCGTCGACGCTGCCGCCGACGGGGGCGTCGAGGAGTGAGACGCCCGCCGGAAGCCGGCCCGCCACTGCTCGGACTTCGTCCGGCCCGATCGTCGACATCTGCACCACGACCGTCCCGGGTCGGAGCGCGGTGGCGGCGCCGTCCGGCCCGAACAGCGCCGTCTCGACCGCGTCGGCGTCGGCGAGCATGACGACGACGACGTCGGCCCCGTCGACCGCGGCGGACGGGCTCGCGGCCACCGTGGCGCCGACCGCGGCGAGCGGCTCCGAACGCTCCGGGCTGCGATTCCACACTCGGACCCGGTTGCCACCGGCCAGGAGGCGGCGCGCGATCGACGTACCCATGTGTCCTGTCCCGAGGACCGCGATGATCTTCACGTCGTAACGCTAGGCCGATGAAAGCAATGCGACCAACGAATGTCTCGCATGCCTGCCATGCCCGATTACCATGCCTGCCATGGAGACTCAGCTGCTGGAGGTGTTCCGCACCGTCGCGCGGCACGGCTCGATCACGACCGCCGCCCGCGCCCTCAGCTTCACCCAGTCGGCTGTCTCCCGGCAGATCGCCGCGCTCGAGGCCGACATCGGCGCTCGGCTCTTCGACCGGCTGCCCCGCGGCGTCGCCCTCACCGAGGAGGGACGAGAGCTGCTCCCGCACGCCGAGGCGGTCCTCGACCGGCTCGCCGCGGCCCGGCGTGACCTCGACGACCTGCGCGGGCTCGGCCGAGGGCGGCTGCGCGTAGGTGCCTTCCCGACCGCTGTCGCGGCTCTCGTACCCCGGGCGATGGCGTCGTTCCGCTCGGCCTACCCCGAGATCTCGCTGTCGCTGGTCGAGGGCGTGACGCCGCGGCTGCTGGAGCGCCTGCTCACGGAGGAGGCGGATGTGGCAGTGGTCAGCACCTCGCCCACGGGCGAGCTGGACCGCGAACGATTCGAACTGCGACATCTGCTCGACGAGCGGCTCCTGGTCGCGGTCGCCCGTGACCACCGGCTCGCACGCCGCCGCTCGGTGCGCCTGGCGGACCTCGCCCAGGACGCGTTCGTCGTGGGCTCGGCCACCGCGGAGAACAGCCTGCTCCGCGCAAGCCTGCCCAGCGGCTTCTCGCCGCGCATCGACATCGTCGCGGCCGAGTGGACCGGCAAGCTGGGATGCGTCGCCGCCGGGCTGGGGGTGGCTCTGGTTCCGGCCCTGGCGGTACGCGGAACCCCGCCGGACATCGCCCTGCTACGCCTGCATCCCGACGACGAGTCGGTACGGCAGGTATTCGCGGCAACCGTGCGGGGCAGGACGTCGCCGCCGGCGGTCACGCAATTTCTCGAGCATCTGCGGGCGGAGGCGGCCCGCCTGGGCTGACCACCTCACGTCAGCCGCGACCGGACCGGACAGATGGGCTTGACGGGGTGAAAAGCAGAACGCCGACCTGCGTCTCCGCTGGTCGGCGTTCCTGTAGCCCGGCGAAAGGCTATGTGGCCAGGGGCGGGGTCGAACCGCCGACCTTCCGATTTTCAGTCGGACGCTCGTACCAACTGAGCTACCTGGCCGTGCTGCTCGGCACATGCTACCGCACGGGCCGATACGCAGAACGCCGCGCATGGAGCTGCGCGGCGTCAGCGCTTGCGGTCCTGACGGGACTTGAACCCGCGACCTCCGCCTTGACAGGGCGGCGAGCACTCCAACTGCTCCACAGGACCTGGCTGGTGTTGCATCCGGCGCGAGCCGGACCGTGCCCCCAACGGGATTCGAACCCGTGCTACCGCCTTGAAAGGGCGACGTCCTGGGCCGCTAGACGATGAGGGCGGCCCCGCCATCATTGCACACTCGCAACTTCAAGCGGACTTGCTCCCATCCGGCCCCGCCGGAGGCAGGAGAAGCATATGCCATGCCTGCGCGGACGACCAAACCGGTATCGGCATGACCGCCGGGCCGGGAAAAACCGCAGGTCAGCGCGGTAGGGCGATGCCGAACCTCCGCTTCAGGTCCGGAATCAGGTGCCGGCAGGCAGCCATCGTCTGGGCCCGGTCGCCGCCCGCGTCGTGCATCAGCACGACCGAGCCGTGCCGGGTGGCACCCTTCACCCGCTTGATGATCGTCTTCGCCGGTGGGTGGTCCCAGTCCTGCGGGTCGACGCTCCAGTGCAGCGGGCGCAGGCCCATCTGCTTGGCGATCGTGACCTCCTCGGCCGTCCAGCGGCCGCCGGGCTGGCGGAACCAGGTGATCGGCGCCTTGGGCGCGGCGGCGTGGATGGCCTCGTTCGTCCGTTCCAGGTCGGCCCGGATCTCGGCGGCGGACCGCCGGCCGAGGTTCACGTCGTGGTGCCAGCTGTGGTTGCAGAGCTGGTGACCTTCGCGGACGATCCGGGCGACCAGCTCCGGGTAGCGCTTGGCCTGCTGGCCGACGACGCAGAAAGTGGCCTTCACGCGGGCTGCCCGGAGCTGGGCCAGGATCTGCGGGGTGTAGCGGGGATCCGGCCCGTCGTCGAAGGTGAGCGCCACGCCGCCGCTCCCGCTGGCCCGGTGCAGGCCCGCCGGCAGCTTCTTCGGCACCGGGCGCAGCTTCGGCTTCGCGGGAGTGGTGTGGGTCGGTGAGGGCTTCGTCACCGGCGTCGGTGAGGGTGACGCCGAGGCCGACGGCGGTGCGGCGGCCTTTTCGGGTGACTTGCCGGCTTCGCCGCAGCCGGTGACGAGGAGCACCAGGCCCAGGGCGAGCACCGACAGGGCGCGTGGACGCATTCGTCGCTCCCGGAGGGGTCGGGGTCAGACGGACTTTCCGACCGTAGTGGACGCCGACCCGGAACGGGAGAGGGGTTCAGCTCGTCGTCGACTGGTCCAGCGAGTCCCGTACCGCCACGGCCAGCGACAACGCCTCGGCCAGGTCCACCGGCCGGACCACCCCGGCCGGCAGCGAGTCGGCCCGCCAGCCGGGCCCGGCCGCGAGCACCAGCAGCGGCCGGCGCGGGACGGTCAGCAGCGCGGTGAGCTGGCACGGGTCGGCTGTGGCGCGGGTGTGCGACCAGAGCACCACGGCCGCCGGACCGGTCCGGTTGACCGCCTCCACCAGGGCGGGCACCGGCACCCGGGCCCCGAGCATGCGATAACTCACACCGGCCTCGGCCAGTGCGGCGGCGAGCGCCTCCAGCGGCAGCGAGTGCTGCTCCTCGTCGGCGCAGGAGAGCAGGATCCGGGGCGGCCCCGTGGTCGGGTGGGCCCGGGCCACCGTGGCGAACGCCACCGAGACGCACCGAGACATGAGGTGTTCCACCTCGATCAGCGCGGAGGTGGCGGCATGCCGCTCCCCGATGCCGGCGAGCACCGGCCGCAGCAGCCCCTCCCAGGTCGCCACCACCCCGTCGGTGGCGAGCGCGTCGGCGATGGTCCGGCCGATGGTCACCGAGTCCAGACGCATCGCGGCACGGGCCAGCCCGCGCGCCGCAGGCCCGGCCCGGCCGACCGGGATGGCGGCGCCGCCGCCGTCGCGTACCGTCGAGGCCCTTGCCTTGAGGCCGAGCCGCTCCGGAGGCAGCACGGCCGGCGTCTGCCGGGCCCAGCGGGCGGCCTCCGCGGGCGCGACCCCCTCGGCGGTCAGCCGACGCATGATCTCCAGCCGTGCGAGATCGGCCGGCGTGTAACGCCTGTGGTGGCCCGGTACGTGCTCGCTGGGACCGAGACCGTAGCGCTGGTGCCAGGTGCGCAGCGTGGTGACCGCCACGCCCAGTCGGCGTGCGACGGCCCCCGCGCTCAGCGCCTCATCGGCCACCCGACCGCTCCGGTGCCTCGGTGGCCGGTACGCCCGGCCGGGACGCGTCGGTCGGGTGCAGCAGCCGGTTGACCACACCGCCCAGCCACGGGGCGTACTCGCGGGGGTGGGCGTCCAGGTCGGCCACCACCGCGCCGGGGTCGACCCAGCGCAGGTCGGCCACCTCGTCCGGGTCGGGCCGCGTGACCAGGTCGGCCGGTACGTCGGCGCGCAGGACGTGGTCGTACTCGAACTCGACGCGTCCGGTCGCCGGGTCCTCGGCGTAGTAGAGGTAGACGCCCACCTCGGTGAGGTCGACCGGGTCGACGCCGAGTTCCTCGGCGAGCCGCCGGTTCGCGGCCTCGGCCGGCGACTGGCCGGGCAGCGGGTGGCCGCAGCAGGAGTTCGCCCAGCGCAGCGGGAACCGCGTCTTCACCGCGGCCCGCTGCTGCAACAGCACCCGCCCCTGCGGATCGACGAGGAGCACCGAGAAGGCGCGGTGCAGCCGCCCGGGTGGCTGGTGGGCGGTCGCCACGGTGGTCTCGCCGAGCACCCGGCCGTCGTCGTCGACCAGCTCGACCAGATGGGTCTCCCGCTCGCTCACGACATCGCCCCGGTGATCCGGGCGGCGGCGAGCTTGCCGCTGATCAGCACCATCGGCACCCCGACGCCCGGCTGCGTGCCGGAGCCGACGAAGACCACGTTGTCCAGCTTCCGGTGCAGGTTGGACGGGCGGAACGGCCCGGTCTGGAAGAGGCTGTGCGCGGCGGCGAACGGGGTACCGGCGGCCATGCCCTGCGCGGCCCAGTCGGCCGGGGTGACGGCCTCCATCACCTCGATGCCGTCGCCGAAGCCGACGTAGCCGCGCTCCTCGAGCGTGGTCACGAGCTGCTCGGCGTACCGCTGGGTGAGGTCGCCCGTCCAGTCGAACGGCGCGCGTTCGAGGTTCGGCACCGGCGCGAGCACGTAGTAGGTGTGCTTTCCGGCCGGCGCCACCGACGGGTCGGTGCGGCTCGGGTTCGTCACCAGCAGCGACGGGTCGGTCATCAGCTCGCCTCGGCGGATCACCTCGTCGAACGTCCCCTTCCAGGAGCGCCCGAAGTGAATGTTGTGGTGGGCGATCTTGCCATAGCCCTGCGTCGAACCGATGTGCAGCACCACGCAGGACGGTGAGTAGGTGAGCTTGCGCTGCCGACCGGGCGGGAGCAGGTCCTCGTAGGCGACCGGCAGGTCGGGGTTGAGAACCACCGTGTCGGCGGGGACGAAGTCGCCGTCCGCGGTGATCACGCCGGTGGCGCGGCCGTTGGCGGTCTCCACCCGGGTCACCGTGGTGCCGTACCGGAACTGCACGCCGTGCTTCTCCGCCGCGCCGGCCATGCCGCGCGAGACCGCGTGGATGCCGCCGCGCGGGAAGCACACCCCGGCCACCGAGTCGAGGTACGCGATGACCGTGTAGATCGCCAGCGCGTCGTGCGGCGACAGGCCCGCGTACATGGCCTGGAAGGAGAAGATCCGCTGGGTACGCGGGTCGCGGAAGAACTGGTTGATCTTCGTCTGGAGTCGCCGGAAGGCGCCGTTGGCGAACAGCTTCAACAGGTTGCCCGTGAGCAGGTCGGTCGGCGCGTCGAGGTTGCGCTCGATGAAGTCGGCCCGTTCCCACTGCCAGAGGTTGCGGGCGTAGTCGACGAAGCGCAGGTAGCCGTCCGCCTCCCGGGGGCCGCAGACGCGGGCGATCTCGGCGGCCATCCGGGTGGTGTCGGTGATGACGTCGAGCGTCGACCCGTCCGGGTAGTAGGCGCGGTACGCCGGGTCGAGCGGCGTGAGGTCGAGCCAGTCGGTCAGCTCCTCACCCACCGCGCCGAGCGCCTCGGCGATCAGGTCGGGCATGGTGAGGACCGTCGGGCCGGTGTCGAACTCGTACCCGTCGACGCTGAGCCGCCCGGCGCGCCCGCCCGGCACCGGCTCGCGTTCCAGCACTGTCACCTGCCGGCCGCTGCCGGCCAGGTGCAGCGCGCAGGCCAGCCCACCCAGCCCGGCGCCGACCACGACCACCCGGTCGGTCCGTCCCTTGACGGTACGCATTCCGGCCCCCTTGCTCACGAAGTTGCTCATCATGCCCGCCGCGCCGTGGCGGCGGTGGCGAGGCCGGTCAGCGCTGTGCGCGCGGTCTCGTCGATCGGTGCGGTGCCGAGCGCGGCGAGCGCCTCGGTCACCCGGTCGGAGATCATCCGCTCCACCCGGGCCGCGGCCCCGGTGTCCCGGACCACGTCGGCCAGCCGGTCCACCTCGTCTGCCGAGGTGACCGAGCCGGCCCGCTCCAGAACCCGGCGCTGCGCCGGGTCGGCGAGCTGCCGGGCCAGCATGAGCAGCGCGGTCGGCTTGCCGGTCCGCAGGTCGTCCCCCGCCGGCTTGCCGGTGGTCTCCGGGTCGCCGTACACGCCCAGCAGGTCGTCGCGGAGCTGGAACGCCTCGCCGACGGCCAGCCCGTACCGGGTGTACGCGGCGATGAGCGGGTCGTCCGCGTCGGCGCCGGCCAGGCAGGCACCGAACAGCAGCGGACGCTGGACGGTGTAGCTGGCGGTCTTGTACCGGGCGACCCGCAGCGCCCGGTCGACGGTCCAGTTCGCCGAGTCGTTCTCGCCGAGCACGTCCAGGAACTGCCCGGCGACAGTCTCGACCCGCATCTGGTCGTAGCAGCGCCGCACGTCGAGCAGCCGCTCCGCCGGCACCGCCGCATGCGCCATCAGCCGGTCCGCCCACACCATGCAGAGATCACCGATGAGTACGGCCACGGCTTCGCCGTACCGGTCGGGGTCGCCCGTGTGGCCGGCGGCCCGGTGCCGGGCGGCGGCGGCCCGGTGCGCGGTCGGCAGCCCTCGCCGGGTGTCGGAGGCGTCCATCACGTCGTCGTGCACCAGCGCGAACGTGTGCAGCAGTTCGAGCGCGGACAGAGCCGGGAGCACCGAGCACAGCGGCTCCTCCCCGCCCACCACGCCTCGCCATCCCCAGTACGCGAACGTGGGGCGGACGCGTTTGCCGCCGGCCATTACGCAGTCGCGTGCTGTCGCGGCGAAACCACCCATCGCTGCGTCGATCTCGCTGAGCGAGTCGACCTCCGCGGCCAGGAACGCCGCCAGCGTCTCGTCGACTCCCTTGATCAGGTCTTTGGTGAACGCGGCCAGTACGCCGCGGACCGGATCGTCCGTCGCCCCGGGCTGAGCCGGCGCGACGCGGAGCGCATTACCCGCAACTGCGTCGTTGGCCATGTGGGCGAGCGTACCCTAGGGTTACGAGTTGCGTCGATTTCTGCGTCGAAACTGAGGAGGGCCGATGGACACGGATCTGACCGCTGCCTATGACCGTTGCCGCGAGCTGCACCGGCGTCACGGCCGTACCTACTATCTCGCCACCCGGCTGCTCCCCGCCTGGAAACGGCGGCATGTGCACGCCTTGTACGGCTTCACCCGGTACGCGGACGAGATCGTCGACCGCACCGAGGACCTGCCGCCCGCCGAGCGCGCGGCCCGGCTGCGCGAGTGGTCGGATCGATTCGTCGCCGGGCTGCACGGTGCGTCGGTCGACGACCCGCTGCTTCCCGCGGTGCTGCACACCATCGCCGTGTTCGACCTGGACCGAGGCGACTTCGCGTCGTTCCTGCGCAGCATGGCGATGGACCTGACGGTCATGTCGTACCCGACCTACGACGACCTGCTCGACTACATGGAGGGCTCGGCCGCGGTCATCGGCACCATGATGCTGCCGATCCTGGGCAGCTCCGACCCGGTCGCCGCCCGCGAGCCCGCCCGTCAGCTCGGCTTCGCGTTCCAGCTCACCAACTTCATCCGGGACGTCGCCGAGGACCTCGACCGGGGCCGGACCTATCTGCCCGACGAGGACATGGCCAAGTTCGACGTCACCCGCGAAGACCTGCTCGCGGCCAAGGCAGCCGGCCGCACCACGCCGCGCATCCGCGAGCTGATCGAGTACGAGGTGACTCGCGCCCAGGCCCACTACGTGGCCGCCGCGCCGGGCATCCCGCTGCTCGACCCGGCCTCGCAGGCGTGCATGCGCACCGCGTACGCGCTCTACGGCGGCATCCTCGACGAGGTGGCCGCGCAGGACTACGACGTCTTCGTCCGCCGTGCCCTGGTGCCGCGGCGGCGCCGGATGGCGGTGGCCGCGCGGGCGCTGCTCACCCCGTCGGGCACGCCGGTGCGGGTGCCCGGCCCGGCACTGGAACCGGCCCTGGCCGGATGACCGGCCGGACGGCGGTGGTGCTGTTCACCCGCGACCTGCGGGTGCGCGACCACCCGGCGCTCGCCGCCGCCTGCTCCGCGTTCGACCGGGTGGTGCCGCTCTACGTGCTCGACCCGGCGTTGCAGAAGCTCTCACCCAATCGCATCCGATTCCTGCACCAGAGCCTGGCCGACCTGCGCGAGGCGCTGCGCAAGCGCGGCGGCGACCTGGTGATCAGGCGCGGCGACCCGGTGGCCGAGACGGTCGCACTGGCGCGGAAGGTGGGCGCCGAGGGCATCGGCCTCTCCGCCGACGTGAGCCGCTACGCGCACCGCCGGGAACGCCGCCTGCGTGCCGAGTGCGACAGGCACCGGATGTTCCTGCGCGTGTTCCCCGGGCTGACGATCGTCGAGCCCGGTGCGCTGCGCCCCGGTGGCGGCGACCACTACCGCGTCTTCAGCCCCTACTTCCGGGCCTGGCAGGGCGTGCGGTGGCGGGACGAGCTGGCCGCACCGAAGCGGGTCCGGCTGCCCGACGGCGTCGACCCGGGCCGACTGCCCGACCCACCGAAGGGCGACAGCCCGGACGCCGCCGCCGGCGGCGAGACCGTCGCCAGGCGCCGGCTCACCGCCTGGCTGCCCACCCTCGACAGGTACGACGGCATCCACGACGACATGGCCGGCGACGAGACCTCGCGGCTCAGCCCGTACCTGCGCTTCGGGTGCGTGTCGCCGCTGGCCGTGGCGAACCGGGCGGGCGACCGCGACGGACCGTTCGTCAGGCAGCTCTGCTGGCGCGACTTCTACCACCAGATGGTCGCCGGTTTCCCCGACCTGTCCACGGTCGCCTACCGGCGCGGCGCGCGCGAGGGCTGGCGCGACGACGCGCACGCCTTCGACGCCTGGGCCGAGGGACGGACCGGCATGCCGATCGTGGACGCCGGCATGCGCCAGCTGCGCGCCGAGGGCTGGATGCACAACCGGGCCCGGCTGATCACCGCCGGCTACCTGACCAAGCACCTCGGGCTGGACTGGCGGCCCGGCCTGGAGGTCTTCTTCCGCCGGCTGCTCGACGGCGACCGGGTCAACAACTCGGGCAACTGGCAGTGGGTGGCCGGCACCGGCAACGACACCCGGCCGTACCGGGGCTTCAACCCGGTGCGGCAGGCCGAGCGCTACGACCCCGACGGTGCGTACGTGCGGCGCTGGGTGCCCGAGCTGGCGTCGGTGGCGGGCAAGGCGGTCCACCAGCCGTGGCGGCTGCCCGACGAGGTACGCCGCACACTCGACTACCCGCCGCCGCTGGAGGTGCCCGGCACCGACCCGGTCTGGCTCCGCTGACGCCGCTCGCTGCTCGCCGCCCGCTGCCCGCCGCCCGCTGGTCGCGGCCCGCCGTCCGGTCGCGGCCCGCCGTCCGGTCGCGGCCCGCCGCCCGCCGGGGTCACGCTCAGTGATTCCTACCCGCCGCGGCCTTCCGCCTCTCGTCCCCTTTGCTCTGCAGCCATATCCGCATCGGTTGCGGAAAGTGACCGTCGCGGCCTTGCGCGGTTTTCGGACCTGCGAGGAAGTCCCTGCTCAGCGCAGTGCTGCGCCAATGGCTGCAGAGCAAAGTCGGAAAAGGGAAGACGCCGCTGCTCGGCCGTGCGAATGCGCTGCGTGACGACGCCTCGGATCACGGAACGTGACGGGAGGTCAGAGGCAGGAGTGCAGCGCCCCCACCAGCTCCTCCACCCGGTCGTGGTCGGCCAGCCGCGCGGTCGCGTACGCGAAGGTGTAGCCGCGCTCCGGGTCCGCCCAGGCGCTGCTGCCGCCGATCCCGCCCATGCCCCAACTGCCGTCCGGCTCCCACTGCATGCCGAGCGTCCAGTCCACCGGCCGGTCCAGCAGCAGGTCCGGGCCGGAGTACTGCACCCGCGTCGCCTCCGCGACCAGCTCCGGGCTGAACAGCCGCACCCCGTCCAGGGTGCCGCCGGCGAGCAGGCCCGCGTACAGCCGGGCGAGCCCGGCGGCGGTGGCGTGCAGGTTCACCGCCGGGATCTCGGCGGCGCGCCACAGGTCACTGTTCACCATCGCGACGTCGCGCCCGCCCGGCGGGTTGTCCAGCGCCCGCGCCCGCAACGAGCCCGGCTCGCCGCGCATCGCGTCCGGCCAGGCCGGATCGGCGTACGACACGTCGGCGCACCGCCGCCGGTCGGCCTCACCCAGCCCGAAGGCCAGGTCCAGGCGCCACGGTCCGGCGATCTCCTCGGCCAGGAAGTGACCCACCGGCCGCCCGTTCACCCGGCGGACCAACTCGCCCACCAGGTGCCCGTACGTCCAGGCGTGCTCGCCCGCGACGGCGCCCGGCGTCCACTCGGGCTCGGCCGCGGCCAGGTCGGCGCAGAGCAGATCCCAGTCGGCGACGGCGGCGGCGGGCCGGGGCACCGGGAAGGCGGGCAGCCCGGCGGTGTGGGCGAGCACCTGCCGTACGGTGGCCGACGCGCGGAACCCCGGCCAGTACGCCGAGACCGGCGCGTCCAGGTCGACCCGGCCCCGGTCGACGAGCAGAAGCAGGCAGAGCGCGACCACCGGCTTGCCGACCGAGTAGACGTCGACGAGCGTGCCCGGCAGCCACGGCCGGTCCGCCCCGGCGGCCGGTACGACAGTGCCGGGTGGAACCGCGGCGGTGGTGCCGCCCACCAGATCGATCACCGGTACGCCGTCGTGCCACACCGAAAGCGACGCGCCGGTCTCGCGGCCGGTGGCGAACAGGTCGTGGAAGCAGTCCCGGACCGGGGCGAAGCGCGCGTGCATGCGGCCACGGTAGGCGGTCGCGTTCTTACCGGCGCGGGAATTCCGGGCCGGTGCGGTGGCCGGTGCCCCGGAGGTGCGGAATGCTTGCGGAATGGCGGAGCCGGAACTGGTGGACGTGGTCGTGGTCGGGCTCGGCGTCGGCGGCGAGGAGGTGGCCGGGCGGCTCGCCGAGGCCGGCCTCACCGTGGTCGGCATCGAACGGGACCTGGTCGGTGGCGAGTGCCCCTACTGGGGGTGCGTGCCGAGCAAGATGATGATCCGGGCGGCCAACGCGCTGGCCGAGGCGCACCGGGTCAACGAGCTGGCCGGGTCCGCCCAGGTGCAGCCCGACTGGGCACCGGTGGCGAAGCGGATCCGGGCCGAGGCCACCGACACCTGGGACGACAAGGTGGCGGTGGACCGGTTCACCGGCAAGGGCGGCCGGTTCGTCCGGGGCAGCGGGCGGCTCGACGGCCCGAACCGGGTACACGTCGGCGACCAGGTGTTCCAGGCCCGCTACGGCGTGGTCCTCGGCACCGGCACCCGGCCCTCGGTCCCGCCGATCGACGGGCTGGCCGACACGCCGTACTGGACGAACCACCAGGCCATCGAGGTCGAGGAACTGCCCGCGTCGCTGCTGGTGCTCGGCGGCGGCGCGATCGGGCTCGAACTCGCCCAGGTCTTCGCCCGGTTCGGCGTGCGGGTGACGGTGATCGAGGCGGCCGACCGGGTGCTCGCCGCCGAGGAGCCGGAGGCGTCCGCGCTCGCCGCCGACGCGCTGCGCGCCGACGGGGTGGAGATCCACACCGGCGTCAAGGCCGGCCGGGTCGGCCACGACGGCGACACGTTCACCGTGCACGCCGACGGTGCCGAGTTCACCGGCGAGAAGCTGCTCGTGGTGACCGGCCGCAAGGCGCACCTGGATGAACTGGGCCTGGACACCGTCGGGGTGGACGCCGGTCAGCGCTACCTGCCGGTGAACGACCGGATGCACGTCACCCGGGGGATCTGGGCGGTCGGCGACCTCACCGGCGAGGGCGCGTTCACCCACATCGCCATGTACCAGGCCGGCATCGTGGTGGCGGACCTGCTCGACCACATGCGGCGTACCAAGGGTGGCCCGGACGCCAGCGGCACCGCGAGTGTGGTGGGCGGCGCGGCCGGCGTGGTCAGCGCGGTCGGCGGCGCGATGAGCGCGGGCGGATCGACTGCCGCGCCGGGCAGCGTTCCGGTCGCCGACTACCGGGCGCTGCCCCGGGTCACGTTCACCGACCCCGAGGTCGGCGCGGTCGGCCTCACCGAGCAGCAGGCCCGCGAGCGCGGCGTCAACGTCCAGGTCGGGTACGCCGACCTCACCTCGTCGGCCCGGGGCTGGATCCACAAGACCGGCAACGCCGGGTTCATCAAGCTGATCGCCGACGCCGACCAGGGCGTCCTCGTCGGGGCCACGTCGGCCGGACCGGCCGGTGGCGAGGTGCTCTCCGCGCTCGTCGTGGCGGTGCACGCGGCGGTGCCGATCAGCCAGCTCCGGCACATGATCTACGCGTACCCGACGTTCCACCGCGCCATCGAGGACGCGTTGCGCGCGCTGAAGTGACGCCTCAGCCGGCCGGCGCGCCGTGCCGGCCGGCACCGTCGGCGAACCGGCCGGCGCCGCGCACCCCGTCCACCGCGAGCGACTCCAGGCCGTAGGCCAGCTCGGCCGCCATCGCCTCCGGCTCGGGCAGCCCCGCGCCGGCCAGCACCGCCGCCCGGTCGTTGCGCAGGCACGTCTGCGGGGACCGGGCGATTCCGGCGGCCAGCTCCTCGGCCGCCGCGCGGGCCTCGCCCGGCGCGACAAGCCGGTTGACCAGACCCATCGCGTACGCCTCGTCGGCGCGCACCGGACGGCCGGTGAGGATCAGGTCCATCGCGCGGCTCTCGCCGATCAGCCGGGGCAGCCGGACCGTCCCGCCGTCGATCAGCGGTACGCCCCAGCGTCGGCAGAACACGCCGAGCGTCGCGTCCGACTCGGCGACCCGCAGATCGCACCAGAGCGCCAGCTCCAGCCCGCCCGCCACCGCGTACCCGGAGATCGCGGCGATCACCGGCTTGGACAGTCGCATCCGGGTCGGGCCCATCGGTCCGTCCCCGTCGGGCTCGACGCGGTTGCCGCGCGGCGTGCCGACGGCCTTGAGGTCGGCACCCGAGCAGAATGTGCCGCCCGCGCCCCAGAGCACCGCGACCGCCGCGTCCGGGTCGACGTCGAACGCGCGGAACGCGTCGGCCAGCGCTCGTGCGGTGGGCCCGTCCACGGCGTTACGGGCCTCGGGCCGGTCCAGGATCACAGTGGTCACGGCACCGGCGTGCTCGACGCGTACCCCCATGGGCAAAGCATGCCCGCGACGCACCTGCGAGGGAATTCCGGGGCGTCCGGTTTGGGGGCTCTCCTGCCGGGAAGTCGGAACGGGTGCGCGAACTACTGACGAAGATCGAACAGGCCACCGGTCTCGACCGGGTGGGTGACCGGTTGCAGCGCGCCGTCCAGGGCACGCTGCGCTCGCAACGGGTGCGCGACGCGCTGCACGGGGTGTGGCTCGGCCATCCGCTGCACCCCGCGATGGTGCAGGTGCCGGTCGGCGCCTGGATCTCCGCCGCCGTGGTGGACCTGCTGCCCGGCCAGCGCCGTGCCGCCACCGCGCTGGTGGGCCTCGGTACGGTCAGCGCGGTGCCCGCGGCGGTCGCCGGGCTCAACGACTGGGCCACGCTCACCCGCGACCAGCGCCGGATCGGGCTGGTGCACGCCGCCGCCAACACGGTCGGCCTGGCGCTGTACGCCGGCTCGTTGGCGGCCCGGCTCAACGGGCGCCACGGACTCGGCCGGACGCTGTCCTATCTGGGGCTGTCCGCCGCGAGCGGTGGGGCTTACCTGGGTGGGCACCTCGCGTACAAGCAGGGCGCCCAGGCCAGCCAGAGCGTCTCCGAGATGCACCTGATCAGCGACGGGTGGCACCGGGTCGGCGACCTGGGCAGCCTGCCCCGGCACGAGCTGGTCACCAAGAAGATCGACGACGTCCCGGTGATCCTCTACCGGGACGGCGACGACGTCAGCGTGATGCTGGAGCGCTGCCCCCACCAGAGCGGCCCGCTCGGCGAGGGCAAGGTGGAGCAGATCGACGGCCACGCCTGCGTGGTCTGCCCCTGGCACGGCAGCGCGTTCCGGCTCGACGGCGGCGAGGTGGTGCACGGTCCGGCCGCCAACGACCAGATCGTGCTCCCCAGCCGCGTGGTGTCCGGCCAGGTCGAGGCCCGGCTGCCCTGAGTCAGTCCCGCCGGTGCCGTCCGCTCGACAGCGCGCGGGCGGGCACCGGCCGCTTGCGCAACCCGAGCAGCGCGCCGATCTGCGCACCCACGATGCTCGCCACGGCCAGCACCGCCGAGATGGCGAGCGGACGGTTGATGCCTTCCTCCGCGGTGGCCCGGGACGCGCCCGCCGACATGGCCGGCGGCTGACCGACAGGCGCCTCCACGGTGGGCGTCGCGTCCCGCGGCGTCGGCTTGGGCTTCGCCTTCGGGGTGGTCGAGGAGGCACCGCCGCCACCGGGTTTGACGGGTGCCGTCTCGGCCGGCTTGGTGACCACGATCCGTCCGGTGGCGTGCCGCCGGGCACCCGAATCCGTCGCGCCGTCCGGCAGCGTGATGAGCTGACCCGGGCGGATCCGGTCCGGGTCGGCGAGCCGGTTCAGCCGGGCCAGCTCCTTGTATCTGTCGAAGTCGTCCAGGTAACGGTCGGCCACCTCGCCCAGGTAGTCGCCCTTGGCGACCCGGTACACGGCCGGTTCGCTCGTCTCCGCCGCGACCGGCACCGCCGGTGACGCGACACCCGGCGCCGCCGCCGGAGCGGTGAACGCCGGAGCTGCGACCGTCGAGGCCGCGACCACCGGTTGCGGGGCGGTCAGTGCGGGGGCGCTCGCCGCGGCCGGGCTCGCGACCAGGATCAGCGCGACCGAACCGACGAGCGCGGCGGCCGCCTTCTGCTGGCGGTGCATCCCGGGCAGCTTCGGCGCCGGCCGGCGTACCGCCGCCGCGAGCAGCTCCACCACGACGGAGAACGCGAACGTGGCCCAGCCGAACCAGCCCACCACCGCCAGCGCGCGCAGGAACAGTTGACCGTCGTCACGGCTGGTCAACGCCGTACCGACCTCGGCCAGCGTGGGCAGATGATCCGGCAGCGGGTTGCCGGCGAACGCCAGCAACGCGACCGGCCCGCCGGCCAGCACGCCGACGAGCACGACGAGGGCGCCGAGGCCGGTGAGAACCTGGCCGGCGCGGCGGACGGGGGAGCGTCGGGGTGCGCCCATGGCGGCCTTCCCTTCCTATGGTGGGCCGGTGAGCGCCCGAGCGGTGGCCTCACCGGTGACGGTGGCGGTCTTCTGTGCGCCGAACAGACTCAGCAGGTCCCGGCTGTAGGTGATCTGCACGCTCACCCGGATCTGGGTCTCGGTGCCGACCACGGGGAAGTCGACCTCGTGGTCCTGGACGCCGCCCGCGGCGCCGAGGTAGGCGGCGACCGCGGCGCGGGCGGCGACCTGGTCGATCTGCTTCGGGCCGCCCTCGATGGCCCGCGCGCGGTCGATCATCTGGCCGCCGGCGCGGGCCGCCTCGGCGGCCAGGTTGTCCGCGCGCTGGAGCGTGCGCAGTTGACCCGCGCCGTCGTAGGCCAGGCCGATGATCGCCAGTGCGCCGGTCATCGCCACGGCCAGGAACAGGCTCACCCGGCCGTTCTCCGCCTCGCCCCGCCCGGTCATCCGCGGCTCCGGTAGGTGTCCAGCGGCGAGGTGAACCTCGCCGAGACGGTCTTGCCGCCGGGCACGCCGGGCAGGCCGGGCGCGCTCAGGTCGTCGAAGGAGACGGTGCAGGTCACCGTGACCGTCACGGTCGCCGGCACGCCTGCGGCGCTCTGGTACGCGGCGGCGAAGCTCGTCGTCGTCCCGGCCACCGAGCCCGCGAGATCGATCTGGGGTGGGCCGGTGCAGTTCAGCCCCGCCCAGCCGAGCTGGTCCTGGGCCGCCTCCTCGGCGGCCTCCGCACCGTCGTCGGCGTTGCGGGCCAGCGAGGCGGCCCGGGCGGCGTCGTGGGCGGCCGACTCCACCGCCTCGTCCGCGATCGCGGTCCGCCCGGCGACCCCGGCCAGCACCATCAGCCCGATGAAGGCGGGCGCGAGCACCGCCACCTCGATCGAGACGGAACCCCGGTCCCGTCGTGGCCCGGCGCTCATCCGGTGGTCCAGCGTTCGGCCGGGCCGTGCGCGGTCTGCGTGACCTCGAACGAGACGCCCGGGATGACCGACAGGGAGCGTCCCTGCACCGTGCAGGTGACGCCGGTGGCGGTCTCGACGCAGGTCGGGCCGGTCTGCTCCCAGCCGACCAGCCAGTCCCCGGCCTGCTGCAGGAAGCTGATCGCCCGCTGCCGTCCGGCGTCCGGCCCGGCGTCGATCGTGCGCTGGGCGTTCACAGCGGTCTGCGCGGCGTTCAGCGCGGTGGACCGGGCCACGAACCAGACGGCGACCTGGATCGAGCCGAACAGCATCACCAGGATCACCGGCATCACCACGGCCAGCTCGACCGGGTTGGCGCCCCGCTCGCCCTCGGCCAGGCGGGCACGCAGGGCAGCGGCGAACCGCCCCGGACCGGGCGGGCCGGCGGGCCGGCCGGCAGACGCCGGCCGGCTCCGGACCGTACGGGCGGGGCGGGGCATCACGGGGCCTGCGGCGCCGTGTTGTTCGGGATGGCGTTCATCCAGTTGTTCGCCTTGGCCAGGGCGAGCCCGGTGACCGCCATGGCCACCGCGACCAGGCCGAAGATGATCACCGCGGTCGGTACCGGGCTGTCGCCGCGCTCGGAGTCCCGGCGCAGCTCGGCGAGGCGGGTGCTCACCGCCACGTACAGGTAGGCGTAGAGGTGCATGGTCGTCTCCTTCTCGAAGGGGGTTCACAGACGGGCGAGGAACGGATAGACGGCGAAGCCGAGCAGGACGAACACCAGCAGCGAGCCGGGGATGTCCAACTTGCTGGTGACCCCCTCGGCCCGAGCCAGGTTGTCGGTGCGGATCTGGTCGCGCAGCGAGTCGGCGCGGGACCGCAACGTCTCGTGCACCTGGGCGCCCTCGCTGCCCGAGGAGCGCATGATGGCGCCCACGTCGCCCAGTTCCGGGATGCCGATCCGCTCGGCCAGCTCCTGCAGCTCGTCCCAGGGCGAGTGCATCTGGAGCTGGGCGAGCCGCAGCGCCTCCCGGATCCGGTCGAAGACCCAGCCGTCGCAGACCGCCGCCGCGCGCTCCAGCGACTGCACCGGGCCGTGCGCGGCGGACAGCTGCAACGCCACCAGGTCGAGATAGGTGCAGACCGCCTGGCGGAACTCGTCCCGGGCGGCGTCCGCCTTGGCCAGGACCGCGCGGTGCGCGAGCAGACCGGCGCCGAGCGCCAGGCCCAGGCTGGCCACCACCGGTACGGCCACCGGCAGCGCCACCCCGCCGACGAAGAGCACTGCCGAGGCGACCGCCGGGGTGGCGAACCCGACGAGCGCGGACAGCAGCACGGAGAGGGCGTACTGCTCCGGGGTGCGGTCGAGCAGGGCGAGCTGCCGGTGCGGCGGGCGCAGCCAGCGGGCGAATCCGCCGAGCCAGTCCGGCCCGGCGCCGGCGGCCGGGGCCTGGCCGGGTGGCTGGTGCAGCCGGCGCAGCGCCGGGCCGAGCGCCGGGGTGGCCGGCAGAGCCTCGCGTACGACCAGGAACAGCCCGAGCCCGACCGCGCACCCGCCGAGCACAGCGATCGCCATCTGCCAGTTGAGTGCGCTCACGCGATCGCCTCCTCCGGGTCGGGCGCCGGCAGGAAGCGCGCGGGCCGGGGCGGCTGGCTCATCGAGCGCACCCAGACCAGCAGCCCGACGAACGCCGCGCCGAGCACCGCCATCACGAGCTGACCCGTCACCGTCCCGTAGGGACGGATGTAGTCGCTGTTGACCAGCCCGTACGCGAGCGTCGCCAGCGTCATGCCGGTGAGGAAGCGGACCGCGAACCGGGGCTGGGTGCGCTTCGCCTCGACCTCGCGCCGGGTCGCCACCTCGGCCGAGGCGGCGGTGGCGATCGACCCGAGCACGTCGCCGAGGCGCTCACCCCGGTCGGTGAGGTGCAGGATCAGCGCGGCCACCACCTGGTCGGCGACCGGGTCGGCGATCTCGTCGGCGAAGGCGAGCAGCGCGGAGCGGGCCAGCCAGCCGGCCTGGAGGCGGGCCGCGAGCGTGCGTACCTCCTCCTGGATCTCCTCCGGAGCGGTGGCGATGGTGCCGATGATCGCCTGCTGGAGTCCCTGGCCGGTGGCCGAGATGTCCTTGAGCCGGCGGGTCCACTCGCCTACGGCTTCGACCCGGGCGATGGCCCGCTGCTCGGCCCGGCCGACCGCGAACAGCCACGGCACGCCCGGCACCGCGAGTGCCACCAGCAGGCCGACCACCGGCAGCCCGGTGAGCAGGAACGCCACCGCCCCGGCGACCACCGCGGCGCCGAGCAGGAGCTGGTAACGGCGCTGGTCGGCGCGGCTCGCGCCGGAACCGGTCCAGAGGCGGCTCAGGCCCGGCCCGGCACCTGGTGCCGGACCGGGCGGGCGGCGGGTGCCGACGAGCGCGACGACGGTCAGCACCAGCCCCGCCACGCAGGCGGCACCGGAGACCAGGGCGATCAGTTCGATCTGCGTCACGCCGGGCCTCCGCTCGGCCGCGCCCCGAGGCGGGTGTGCCGGGGCCGCCGCCACGCGCCCACACCGACCTCGACGAACCGGGTGAGCAGGCGGGCGTCGTAGCCGACGCGCAGCAGTTGGTCGCGGATGCGTTCGGGCAGGTGACGGGGGACCGCGCGGCCGTCCGGCCCCGGACCGAAGACGCTGGTCGTGGTCATCCGGTTGCCCTCGCCGACGCCGATGACCTCCTCGACGTGCGAGACGAAGCGGTGCTTGCGGCCGCCGATCGCGGTCTCGTCCTCGACCGTGACGTAGACGATCAGGTCGAGCGCGTTGCCGGCCATCCGGCGGGCCTGGTCGACTGTCATCTCCCGGCCGTGCGACAGCGCCAGTTCGATGATGCGTTCGCTCACCCCCGAGGGGGTACGCGCGTGAATGGTGCACATCGACCCGCGGCTCGTGGTCATCGCCTGGAGCATCGGCACGATCTCCCGGGACCGCACCTCGCCGACGATGATCCGCAGCACGCCCATCCGCAGCGACACCGGGATCAGGTCGGCGATGCTGACCTCACCCGCCGGCCGCCCGTCCGCGCCGCGCTCGCCGTGGCCCTCCCGGGACTCGAAGCTCATCACCGCGCGGTGCTTGTGTCCGCGCCGGGCCGGCAGGAGTTCGCGGCTCTCCTCCAGCAGCACGTACGGCTCGTCGGCCGGGATCTCGTCCATCAGCGCGCGGATGACTGTGGTCTTTCCGGCCCCGGCGAGCCCGGCGACCATGATGTTCAGCCCGGCCCGCATTGACGCGCGGAGGAAGTCGCGCAGCAGCGGGTCGATCATCTCGTCCAGGTCGGGCCGCCCGCCCGCGATGTCCTCCAGGCTCACCTCGAGCGTGTTGTGCTTGCGGATCACCGCGTACGGGCGGTGGCTCACCAGGAACACGGCGGCGAGCCGGCTGCCGTCGGGCAGTTGCAGGTCGAGCGTGGGCTTCGACGTGGACAGCGACCGTTCGGTGGCCCCGGCCCGGCGGGCCGCCGCCTGGAGGATCTCCACCAGCTCGTCGTCGGTCTCGGCGATCGGCTCGGCCCAGTCGACGCCGCCGCCGTGCCGGGTGATGCGTACCTGGTCGCAGCCGAGGATGTGCACCTCCTCGATGCTGTCGTCGACGAGCAGCGTCTGGAGGCGGCCCAGCCCGACGAGTTCGGCCGTGACCTGGTCGAGCAGCTGGCGTTCCGAGTCGGCGGCCATGGGTGTGCCGGCCCGGCGTACCGAGTCGGCGTACGCGGACACCACAGCGACCGCCAGCCGGGCGCGCTCGACCTCCTCGGCGTCGGCGTCGAACTCGCGTCCGCGCTGCCAGTGGGTGAGCCGTTCGCTCAGCTCCCGGCGCAGCTCGCGGACCACCGCGAAGTCGACCCGGGGGCGTGGCGGTGGCGCCGGTGGCGCGGCGGGCAGCGGCCCGGGGACGTGGTGCCGCCCGTTCGGCGGGGCCAGTGGCGGGACCGTGGAGACGACGCCCGGCTGCTGCGCGCGTGGGTCGTGGGAGACCGGCTCAAACCGCACCGGACACCCCCGGCACGCTCGGCGCGGTCACCGCGCGGGGGGTGGTCGTCCCGGGCCAGGCCAGCCGGGCGCGCCGCCGGTCCAGCAGCGCCCGGACCGGCACCTCCAGGGCGCCGGCCGCGCGCATCAGCGGCCGGTTGGCCCGTACGGTGCCGCCGTGGGCGAGCACCTCGGCGGTACGCGGGTCGTGCGGCAGGCGGGCGATCACCGGCAGCCGCAGCGCCTTGCTGATCTCGCTGGTGCCGTGCCCGTCCCCGACCACGAGCAGTCGCAGCGTGCCCGGCGGCACGCGGTGCTCGGTGAGATCCCGTTCGACGGCGCGGGCGGTGGCCCGGGTGGCGGAGAGGTCGGGCAGGTGCGCGCGCGTGACCAGCAGCACCACCGCGGCGGCCCGCAGCAGCGGCCACGGTGGACCGCCCACTGCCAGCCGCCCGCAGTCGACCAGTACGTCGTACGGCGGTTCGCCCCGTTCCAGCCCGGTGAAGTAGTCGGCGAAGCGCTGCCAGAGCGGGATGACGCTGCCGGCCTGGGCCGGGTCCACCACACCGGGTAGCAGCAGCCGTTCGCGGCGGGGCGCGTCCAGGTCGACCAGCTGGGACCAGAACGCGTGCTCCAGGCTGCCGTCGCGCAGCTCACCCACCGCCAGCTCGCCGATGCCGCGCGGCCCGTCCAGCGCCCCGCCGAGGTAACCGGCGAGGATCGAGCCGCCCGCCGGGTCGCACTCGGCCAGCACGAGCCGCCGGTGCCAGCTCAGCGCGGCGGCGAGCGCGGCGGTGGTGACGCCCGGCGACCCCTTCGCCGAGACCAGGGCGATGATCGCCATCAGGCGGCCTCGGTGAGCACGAGCGCGATCCGGTCGTCGGCGGCGAGCGCCACGACAGCGGGCACGTCCCGTACGGCCAGTGCCAGGTAGACCACCACGTCACCGTTCTGCGGCGTGGCGGTGTCGATCACGGTGCCCTCGAATCGGGTGCCGCCGCCACGGGACGCCTCGGAGCCGCCGCCGGTCGCGTTCGAGGGCGTGCTGACCAGCAGCACCTTGTCGCCGGGGTGCAGCTTGCGGGCCGGCACCTGCTCGGGTTCCAGCCCCAGCGCGATCTGCTGCTGACCGGCGCCGAGCAGCGGGGCCTCGGTGAGCTGCGCCGGGGTGAGCAGCGTGCCCGGGGTGAGCCGGACGGCCGCCCGCAGCCCGAGTACCTCGTCCATCCGGCCGGCGGGCACCGGCTGGAGTTCCCGTCCGCCGGAGACGCGTACCGGCATCAGGTCGTCGGCGGTGAGCTGCTGTCCCACGTCGACCGGCCGGGCCACGGCCAGGTACGTGCCGGTGGAGCGCACCGACGTGACCGCGAACGCCGCGCCCAGCCCGCCGAGCGCGATCAGCAGGACCGCCAGGCCGAGCAGGCCGGGGCGGACGCGTCGTTGCCGGACCACCTTCGGCGGCGCGACGGGTGCCTCCACCGGGGTTCCGTTGCGGGCTGCCACGACACTCATCGGGTCACCACCTGAAGTTCGTTGATCTGTACCTGGACGACGCCGCTGGACCGGCTCTGGGCGATGACGCCGCTCTCCCCGCCGCCGGACCACTCGACGGTCCAGAACGTCGTGGCGCTCACCTGATAGGTGCCGGCCTCCGGATAGCCCTGGTCGAGGCCGCAGTCGGGCGAGGTGGAGCCGGCCCTCGGCCCGTTCGCCCGGTACGGCGTGCCCGGCCCGTCGCAGGTGACGTCGATGTCGTCGGACATGTGCCAGACGATCCGGTCCACCTTCGCGGTGATCTCCACGGTCAGCCCTCGGTCCGAGGCGGACGCGCTCAGCGGCCCGAAGTACGCGGCCCCCGGGCTGGCCCACATCCAGACCGGCAGTCCGACCAGACCGGGGCCCTGGCTGCGCCGGGGCGCCACCGACGCCCGGGGCGGGAGCAGGGAGATCGAGGCCAGCGCGCGGCGGGCCAGTTCCTCCGGGTCCGGCGGCGCGCCGTATCCGGGCGGCGGGGCGTCGAGAAGTGCCCGGCGCAGGCTGCCGAGGTCGCCGCCGTTGCAGGTGAGCTGGTACCACTGTTGGCCGGGAGGCGCCTCGTCCTGCGGCTCCTCGAGCTTGTAGTAGCAGCCGTCGGCGTTGTTGAACCAGCCGAGAACCTCGTGGTAGCAGGGGATGGCCCGGCCGTTCCACTGGCACTTCGGCGTGCCGCTGCCGTTGCCGCCCCCGCCGCCGTTGTCCCCGCCGCCACCCGGCCCGCCCGGGCCGCCCGGCGTGCCGGGGTCGTCGTCCCAGACGTCGCAGTCGGTCTGTTCCGGCGGGCAGGAGCCGCCGGGGTCGGCGGCGCGGGCGGGTGCGCCGGTGAGCGTCAGCAGCGCGGCCAGGCCGGCGGCGAGCAGCAGCCGGCGGGGCGTCCCGGCCCGGGTCGGGTGGGCCGGGACACCCCTTCCTCCCCAGGTCAGCACGGCTGGTCCTGGTGCGCGGCGCCGCCGTTGACCAGCCACCGGCCGTCCGGGAAACGGACCGCTGTGGCAGTCGCCAGGTAGCGCCCGCCGCGGGTGCCGGGTACGGCCTTGCGGTCCTTGGCGTAGACGAGCCGGTAGCCGCTCGCGTCCAGGCAGTCCTGGATCTCGACCGTGGGCGGGCGGGCGGTCAGGTCGACCGACACGACCTCGGGGTCGGAGAGCAGTTTCCCGGTACGCATCGCGCCGTGCTCCTTCGCGTCGAGAATCGCCATTCGCACCCGAGTCAGCAACGGATCAGCCAGAAAACGGGTCAGAGCGGGATGGGACGGATCGCTGCGCGCACTGGCTGCCCGGGACGCGTCGAGATAGCCGGAATAGGCGGCCAGGGCCGCTTTTCCGGCCGCGTCCTCCTCGGCGCTGGAATGGCCGGCGGGTGCGGCGGCGCGGCCGGTCAGCGGACGGGTGGCCGCCTCCGGCTCGGTGCCGCAGCCGGCCGAGCCGACCACCAGCACAACGCTGAGCAGGAAGATTTCCCATCGGCGGGATTGCCGTGTGCGCAACGCCGATCCCTCCTCGGTGCCGGCCCGGGGCGATCACGCCGACCCGCT
The DNA here is from genome assembly GCF_008868145.1 of Micromonospora sp. AMSO1212t. Classification (NCBI taxonomy): domain Bacteria; kingdom Bacillati; phylum Actinomycetota; class Actinomycetes; order Micromonosporales; family Micromonosporaceae; genus Micromonospora; species Micromonospora sp. AMSO1212t. The sequence continues at coordinate 56,128 of NZ_WBKS01000010.1, read as the reverse complement.
CCGGGCATGCGGAAGCGCGCCCGGAACTGTCACTCCGGGCCCCCGTCGCCGCCACTTGTATTGACCTGTACTGATCGCTGCGGATTCCGTGCCCTGGTGCCTCCGACGCCAATTGATCGGGGGTTGCGTCGTACCCAAGGGGCGAGCATAGGCTCACGTCCGCCGATGCAACAGAGGTAATTCACGTGAACACGGTGAGTGAAGACGGGAGGTGGTGGCCGGTGTGTGTCGTCACGATGACGAGCGGGCTTCCGCGGGGCTCCGAGCCGGCGGGCGTGTGCTCACCCGTACGCGCCGCGACGGCGGCGGCGAGCCGCCGCGGTGCCGCCGGTATGGGTGGGGAGCATGCCGCTCGTCCGATCCGTCCCGCCCGTTCGCCGGGGCTCACGCCACGACCTGCCCCGGCCGCCGCCGAGTCGCATCAGACGCCCCGGTACGCCTCGGCCGTCACACTTGCGCGAGGTACAAATCACTCTGCGTGCTCCACGATGGAACGCGCGGCGACCGGACGGGGGATCCGGCATGACGGCTGAACGGGTACGGCGTACCGGACGGGTGACCGATGCCCGCCGTCCGAGCGCCCGGCTCATCGCCGCCCTGACGGTCGTACCCCTGCTCCGGCTGGCGGTGGCGCGCTACGCCGTACCGCCGGGGTCTCCGGACCGGACGGGGTGCGACGGCTGCGGCGCCCCGATCGGGCTGGACCGGCCGCTGCCGGCGCTCGGCCCCGCCGCCCGTTGCCCGGCCTGCCGGGCCCGGGTCGGCGCGGCGCCCGCAGTGGTGGAGGTGGCACTGCTGTTCGCGGTGGCGGTGCCGCTGTTCGCCGGCGGCGCAACCGCCGCGCGGCTGGCACTGGCCTGGTGGCTCGTCTGGGCGGTGCCGATGACGATCGTGGACGCGATGGCGCACCGGCTGCCCGACCGGCTCACCTGGCCGGCCGCCGTCGGTGCGTGGGCGCTGCTCGGGGTGGCCGCGCTGACCGGTCCGGGCGCGGACCCGTGGATCCGCGCGGTCCTGGCCGGGCTGGTGCTCGGCGGCGGATTCGCCGCGACCACGCTGCTGTTCGGGCGGCGTGGCTTCGGCCTCGGCGACGCCAAGCTTGCGCTCGGCGCGGGCGCGCTGCTCGGCTGGTACGGCTGGCCGGTGCTCGTGGCCGGGCTGGTGCTCGCGCTCGTCCTCGCCGGGCTGGCCGGGGTCGTGCTGCTCGCCGCCCGGCGGGTCCGCTGGTCCGGGCATCTGCCGTTCGGGCCGTTCCTGGTGCTCGGCACCGCCGCCGCGCTGGTGCTCGTCACCGTGTGATCGGCCACCCGCAGGTGCGGGCAGGCGTAGCCACGGGTATCGGAGTCCCAGCCACCTCCCAGCCGGGTCTGGTTCGGTGGTGGTCCAGGCTTCGGACTCGGGAGGGCACGTGCCGCACGGCGACGACGGTTGGCGGATCCGGCGCACGAGCGCGGACCTGGACCGGCTGGGCGAGACCGAGTCCGTCTTCGCGCTCGCCAACGGCTGGGTGGGCTGGCGCGGGACGCTCGACGAGGGCGAACCCTGCGGGATGCCGGGCAGCTACCTCAACGGGTTCCACGAGCAGCACGAGCTGACCTACCCGGAGAGCGGGTACGCGTTCCCGGAACGCAGCGACACCGTGATCAGCGCGCCGAACGCCGCACTGATCCGGCTCTGGGTCGACGACGAGCCGCTGGACCTGCGGACCGGCACGATCCGGCGGCACCACCAGGAACTTGACCTGCGTGCCGGGGTGGTCGACCGGGAGACCGAGTGGATCTCGCCGGGCGGCCGGGGCGTACGCATCCGCAGCACCCGCCTGGTCTCGCTGACCCGACGTCCGGTCGCCGCCGTCGACTGGGCGGCCGAGCCGCTGGACGAGCCGGTCCGGCTGCGGGTCGGCGCCGACCTGCTCGCCAACCAGCGGGTGCCGGAACGCGCCGATGACCCCCGGGCCGCCTCGGTGATCCACGACCCGCTCACCGGCGAGATCCGCCGCGACGACGGCCTCGACGGTGTGCTCGTGCACCGGACCGGGCGCAGCGGCCAGCGGGTCGCCGTCGCCGTCGCGCACCGGGTCGAAGCGCCCGACGAGATCGCCACCGGCACCGAAGTGACCGCCGACCGGTTCCGGCTGGCGCTGTCCGGTCAGGTACGCCCCGGCGAGCGGATCCGGGTCACCCGGTTCGCCGCGTACGAGTGCGCCGACGTCGACGGCACCCCGGCCGGTGAGCTGGCCGACCTGGTCGTCGCGGAGGCGGACGCGGCCCGGGCCGACGGGTTCGACGCCCTGCTCGCCGAGCAGCGCGCCGCGCTCGACGCGGCGTGGGCCACCGCCGACGTCGAGCTGGACGGCGACCCGGAGCTGCAACTCGCAGTGCGGTTCTCGGTGTTCCACCTGCTGCAGTCCGGCCGCGCCGACGGCGACCGGACCATCCCGGCGAAGGGGCTGACCGGCAACGGCTACGACGGGCACGTGCTCTGGGACACCGAGGGCTACGTGCTGCCGGTGCTGACGTACCTGGCGCCGGAGCTGGCCCGCTCGGCGCTGCGCTGGCGGCACGCCCACCTGCCCGAGGCCCGCGAGCGCGCGGCCGAGCTGCGCCTGACCGGCGCCACCTACCCGTGGCGGACGCTCAGTGGCCGGGAGTGCTCCGGCTACTGGCCGGCCGGCAGCGCGGGCCTGCACGTCAACGCCGACATCGCCGACGCGGTGCTGCGGTACGTCGCGGCCACCGGCGACACCGCGTTCCTCGCCGAGAGCGGCGCCGAGGTGCTGATCGAGACCGCTCGGCTGTGGCACGGCTACGGCCACTTCGACGACGGCGGCGTGTTCCACCTGACCGGCGTCACCGGCCCGGACGAGTACTCCGCGCTGGTCGACGACAACGTCTTCACCAACCTGATGGCCCGGCGCAACCTGCGCGGCGCCGCCGACGCCGTGGAACAGTGCCCGGAGGTGGCCGCGCGGCTCGGCGTCGACGCCGCCGAGGTGGCCGGCTGGCGGGCCGCCGCCGACGCGATGTTCGTCCCGTACGACGGCAAGCGCGGCGTGCACGAGCAGTCGGCCGGTTCACCGCGCAGCCGGAGTGGGACTTCGCCGGCACCGGCGAGGACGACTACCCGCTGCTGCTGCACTTCCCCTACCTGGAGCTGTACCGCAAGCAGGTGGTCAAGCAGGCCGACCTGGTGCTGGCCATGCTGCGCTGCCCGGGGGAGTTCACCGCCGAGGAGAAGACGCGCAACGTCGCCTACTACGAGGCGCGGACCGTCCGGGACTCGTCGCTGTCGGCGTCCGCGCAGGCGATCCTCGCCGCCGAGGTCGGGCATCTCGACCTGGCGTACGACCTGTTCGCCGAGACGGCGTTCCAGGATCTCGCCGACCTGGGCGACAAGACCGCCGACGGGCTGCACCTGGCGTCCCTGGCCGGCGCCTGGCTGGTGGTGGCGCAGGGCTTCGGCGGGCTGCGCGACGACCGGGGCGTGCTCGCGTTCGAGCCGCGCCTACCCCGGCCGATCACCCGGCTGGTGTTCCACCTGCGCCGGCACGGGCACCGCCTGCGGGTCACGCTCACCGGGCGGGAGGCCCGCTACGAGCTGCCGGACGCCGGGCCGGACGACGCGGTGGAGCTGTGGCACCACGGCGATCAGCTCCGGGTCACCGGCGACGGGCCGGTCACCCGGCCGATGCCGCCGGTGCCCGACCCCGGCCCCGAGCCGCAGGCCCCATCCGGCCGCCGTCCGGAACGGCGCGCTCAGGAAACAGCCGGTGCGGTCTACGTCGGCCGCGCCGCGCCCGGCCTACCAGCGAGCTAGTACGCCAACCCGCACCGCGTCGGCTCCTGCCGCGGATGCGGCCGAGAGCACGACCGGGCCGACGAGGTGGCCGTGTACGCGCCCACCTCGACCGGCAACCAGACTTCGTGGCCGTCGCGCGACGGGACCTCGCCGACGTCGACGTCGCGTGCTGGTGCCGCGAGAACGTGCTCCTATGCCACGGTGAGGTGCTTCTGGGGTCATCGGCGGCGCCACGTCCCGCACCGCGCTGGAGGCCGTACTTAATGGAACTCCCGCCGCGACCCCCACGTCCTGCGGGTGAGGGGGATCGTCCCTCACCCGCAGGACGGCTGATTTATGCGGTGGCCTCGTTGTCCTTCGGGCCGCTTAACCAGGTCACGAGACCCGTCCAAGGTTTCCGTCGACGGTGCCTTCCCCGGTCGGTCGGGGGTCGGAAGGGCTCTGCGAGTGGCTGTTCGGGCGGGGGAGCTCCGATCACACCCGACGCGACCGCCCGAAGAACGTGGCTGGCCGCGCTGGCAGTGCCGGTGATGTGGATGACGGTGGGCGTCGGGGTGACCGGGTTGTCCTCGCTGGGCTTGCTCTTGAGAGCGGTGAGGGCGGCACGGGCGCGACGTTCCTGATCGCGTAGGCGGTGCAGGCGGGACAGCCAGAGCGCGGCGCGCTCCTGGGGGACGCCGCAGGCCAACAGGTAGGCGAGGACGTGGCGTGGCCGTAGCGGTGCGCGGCCGTTGAGCATTTCGTGCAGCTGGGAGCGGGTGAGGCCCCCGGATACCTCGGTGCCGGGAAGGGTAATGAGCCGCGACCGGTCAGCGATCTTGCGCAGGCTCAGGCCCTTCTCGACCCGCATCTGGTCCAGGGCGATCAGGAACTCCTCGGTGCTGGTCACCTCGGCGGGGTCGGCGTCGACGTACCGCACGTCGAGGACCGGCAGAGAGGCCCGGCTGTCCATGGTGGTGTGCATCTGCACCGCCTCCATGCGCGCAGCGACCTTGGCCTTGTTTTTGGCCTCCTCCCGCGCCGCGCGCTTGCTGCGCCGCAGCTCCTGACGGACATACATCCAGAGCTCCTGCCACTGCGCCATGTCCTCCTCCGCTACCACCCCGCAGGCGCGGATGTACGCCTCGACGCATTTCCAGCTCGGGAAGCGGATGCCGCCGGCGGCGATGGACAGTGCCGAGACGGAGTAGAACGTGCGGCTGGCCATGGTGCGGTAGGACGGGCCTCCGGCGTCCTGGCGAAGCCGACGCAGCTGGAAGGCGAAGTACGCCACCGGTCCGGCCGACGGGTCCAGCGGCTTCTCGGGCCGGCCGGTCACCGGTCCACTCGCTGGTGGTCGTGGTCAGCGGTCTCAGGCTCGCGTTCCCGGCGCCGGCCGTGGTCACCGAGGTAGCGGCGGATCGCCTCGCCGGCGAGGGTGCAGGCACCCGTACCGGCCACCGCGGACAAGGTGTTATTGCCCAGCTTCCAGAAGACGATGCTGAACACCATCAGCATGAGTACGGTCACGGTGACCGCGACGATGGCACTCGGGGCCGGGACGTCACCCGTGGTGGGAGACTTCCGCAGCCCGCCGGCCCGTGAACGCTTCGCGCGCACGAGATGGATCCTCTCTACTGTGAGTAGAGGACCCGCAGCCCCCTCTGCGGGTCACCTACCCGGACGTGGGTCGTGAAGATGCGGTCAGTCCGGGTAGAGCCCGCCAGGTAGCCGCCCGACGGGGTCCTCGCTGACCGCCATCAAAGTCTCTCAGACCGACAGGACAGATCCCCGGTCGCTCTCGGCGGATTTCTCCTCAACGTGCACCGAGAGGCGAGTTGTTTACTGGTTTTGCGGTCAACAACAGCGCTGGAGTTGTTTACACATCCGCTACCAGGAGTTGCCGGACGGCACGTAAACAACGTTCTATAGTTGCATCGGCAGCGGGCAGCCGGGTATGGCTCGGATTCACGTTCGCTGCTTACCCGAAGACGCTCTCTCAGGACGTGGGTCGTCGCCGGGCTGGGGGGCCGACCGTAGCCGCGGATCGGCCCCCGCTACGTTCACCAGGGGAAACGTTACTGCTGCCGCTATGTGACTGATCAGTAACTCCGCGAACGGGCCGTGCCATCCTCCGCTCGGGCGAAGAACCATCGCTCGATCGGCCCATAGAGGGTCCTCGCAGCGTACCCGCTGGGTGTTGTGTCGCCTCTCGTCCGAAGTCGTCGGCGGCCGTAACAGCGGGATTTGTCAACGGCGCGGCGCCCAGCATCCCGGTGTGACTGAGGACACCTTGGGGGCTGGCGGCACGTTTGTGATCGAAGTTGGCGGAAAACGAACTCGAACATGCGTACGTGCGAGAGCGGGCCGGTTTGCCGTTTTAGTCGACACGGCAAGCGTCGCAGCCCCTTATGTGCGACGCGTGGGCACTAGATTACAAATAGTAATACCTGTGATGGCGTGGTCGTCGGCTGGAGCGGGAGTGGCGCCTGGAGTCGATGCCGGTGAACGCCTCGGCTGCATTCCAGGTGACCCGCTGGTACGAGAGTTGACCAAAAAAAGGCGGCTCGCCACCGGCGCGATTGCGTCGGCCGCCCCCGCCCTCGCCTCCGGCTCTACGCGCGGGTTACCGGGCACCGTCGCTATGGTCGGATGATCTGGTTGGACAGCACGATCGCCCCGCCGGCCGCCGCGCCGCCGACGAGAGCAGGGCACTGGCGGCCCGGCCGCCTCCGGAGGCGACGCTCAGCCCGGCCACAGCGGTAGACCAGGCGGTGACGTGCTCACCTGCTGCCCGGCCCGGAGCCCGAGCAGTTCACTCCGGTGCAGCTGTCGAGAGGCGTCGGGCAACGTCGACTCGAACGGTGCCGGATCCGGTTGGCCATCGACGAGAATGCCGACCCGCGGCCCACCGGAGATGGTGGCGATGTAGTCCCCCGTCGACGGATCCTCGATGCTTGCTGAGTTGTTCAACATGTTGGGCTCCTAAGGTGGCCCCGCCCGGTGCGTGGCCGGCGGCGACGACTGAACCGGCGGGCCGGAGATCCGGGCGACGACCTCCTCCAGCGCCTCGAACGCGTACGCCCAGTTGTGGCACTTGAAGCTGCGCAGCCCGGTGATCGGGGTGCGGCAGTCGGCACAGTGGACACCGGGGATCGCGTCCGGCACCTCGGTGTTCACGTACTTGCGTTCGCCGAGGATCACCCGCGCGATCATCGTGTGGTCGTGCACGCCGTGCAGCGCGGACGCGACGATGTCGTACCAGGTGACCCGCCGCCCGCACTTCGGGCAGTCCGGCTCGTCGCCGCTGACCCACAGCGGCGCGCCGATGCTGCGCGCCGGCATGTTCAGCAGTTTCTCCAGCCGTCGCACGTCCGCCTCCGGGGTGGTCCACCGGTGCCGCCCGGGCAGTGACGCGGGCGAGTCGTAGACGGCGCGGAACACCACCGGCTCGACCTCCACGGTCTCCCGTCCACCTGTCATCGGTACCTCCTCGCGCCGGCGTGTCCCACCGTCGTACCAGGTGAAGACCGGGATCGGCCGGATCGTCGACACGACGGGTCAGCGGTGTGTCGCCCAGAGTGCTAGACATCGAGGGGTGACGGAGGCTGAGAACCGACCCAATGTCGCCCGCATGTACGACTACTACCTCGGCGGCTGCCACAACTTCGCCGCCGACCGGGCCGCCGCCGAGGAGATCCTGAAGATCTTTCCGGACACCGGGGTCGCCGCGCAGAGCAACCGCGCGTTCCTGCGCCGGGTCGTGCGCTGGGCGGCCGAGCAGGGCGTACGCCAGTTCCTCGACATCGGCGCCGGCCTGCCCACCCAGGGCAACGTGCACGAGGTGGTCCGCGCGGTACGCCCCGACGCCCGGGTGGTCTACGTCGACCACGACGAGGTCGCGGTCGCGTACGCCCGGCGGTTGCTGCCCACCGACGGCCGCACCGTGGTGCTCCAGGGCGACCTGCGGCGTCCCGACGAGCTGCTGGCCGACCCGACGCTGCGGGCCACGATCGACCTGAGCGAGCCGGTCGCGGTGCTGCTGCTCGCGGTGCTGCACTTCGTGCCGGACGCCGACGATCCGTACGCGGCGGTGGCGAAGCTGCGCGACGCCACGGTGCCGGGAAGCGTGCTCGCGTTGTCCCACCTCACCCTGGACGGCCTGCCGACGCTGCCCACCGAGCAGGGCACCGCGATCTACCGCCGCAGCAGCTCCCCGCTGGTGCCCCGCACCCGCGACGAGGTGGCCCGCTTCCTCGACGGGTACGAGCTGGTCGAGCCGGGCCTGGTCAGGGTGGCGGACTGGCGGCCCGACGGGGAACCGCAGGCCGCGGTGTCGCACGGGTACGGCGGGGTGGGCGTCCGCCGCTGACCCGCCGTCGTCGGTCCAGGCCGCCGCGCCCTCCCGCCGGTCAGCGCCGCAGCGTCGTCTCGCGGGTCATGTGGGACAGCTTCTCCGGGTTGCGCACCGCGTAGAGGCCGCTGATCCGGCCGTCGTCGAGGCGTACCGCGACGACCGTGTCCAGCTCGCCGTCGAGGTGTACCAGCAGCGCCGGGTAGCCGTTGACCTGGGCCGGCTCGATCGACGCCACGGCGGCGACCCGTCGCCAGCCGCCCGCGAGCAGCCGGGCCACCTTGTCGCCACCGGTGACCGGACGGACGATCGCCTGCTTGATCCCGCCGCCGTCGCCGACGAGCACCGCGTCCGCCGACAGGACGCGGAGCAGCCCGTCCAGGTCGCCGGTCTCCACCGCCCGCCGGAACGCGTCGAGCGCGTCGCGGGCCTCGGCCGCCGAGACCGTACGGCGAGGGCGGCGCGCCGCGACGTGGGCCCGCGCCCGGTGCGCGATCTGCCGCACGGCGACGGGACTCCGCTCGACCGTCTCGGCGATCTCGTCGTAGCCGACGTCGAACACCTCCCGCAGAACGAACACGGCCCGTTCGGTCGGCGTGAGCGTCTCCAGCACCAGCAGCATCGCCATCGACACGCTCTCCGCAAGCGTCACGTCGTCGGCCACGTCGGGCGCGGTGAGCAGCGGCTCGGGCAGCCACGAGCCGACGTACGACTCCTTGCGCCGGCCCAGCGTGCGCAGCCGGGACAGCGCCTGCCGGGTGGTGATCCGGACCAGGTAGGCGCGCCGGTCCCGAATCTCGTCGCGGTCCACGCCGGCCCAGCGCAGCCAGGTCTCCTGCACCACGTCCTCCGCGTCGGCGGCCGAGCCGAGCATCTCGTACGCGACGGTGAAGAGCAGGTTCCGGTGCGCGAGGAAATCCTCGGTGGCCGGGTCCGCCATGGCTGGCTCCTTCGCTGCTCGGCTGCGTTCCCCACCAGACGCCGGCCACCGCCGCCGTGTGACATCCGGTCGCTGTGGCGGTCCTCACCCGGCGTCGCCGTCACGCCGGACGCGTCCCCGGCACCTCGTGTTCGTCCCACACCCACCCCAGCAGAGAGGGCGCAACCATGCAGACCCGATTCAACCTGTTCGAGAGCCCGGTCTCGGCGACGTTCATGAAGCGCTTCGCCGGCGCGGGCCTGATGATCCACCAGTCGTCGCTGCCCCGCACCGTGCAGGAGCTGGTGTCGCTGCGGGCCAGCCAGATCAACGGCTGCGGCTGGTGCATCGACATGCACACCAAGGAGGCGGTGGCCGGGGGCGAGAGCGCGGTCCGGCTGAACCTGGTCGCCGCCTGGCGTGAGTCGACAGTGTTCACCGGGGCCGAGTGCGCGGCGCTGGCGTTCGCCGAGGAGGGCACCCGGCTCGCCGACGCCCATCAGGGCGTGTCCGACGAGACGTGGGAGCAGGTGCGCAAGCACTACGACGACGACCAGATCGCCGCGCTGGTCTGCCTGGTCGGGCTGATCAACGCGGCGAACCGGTTCGCGGTGCTCGTGCACCAGCGCGGCGGCTCGTACGAGCCGGGCATGTTCGCGGCGGCCATGGGCTGAGCGCGGCCGTCACCGCAGGCTCCAGAAGAACGACCGGACGTCGTCGGCGAACAGCTCCGGCACCTCCAGCGGGGCGAAGTGACCACCCCGGTCGAACTCGCTCCACTGCCGGATCGTGTACGTCAGTTCGGCGATCGGCCGGACGGCCCGGGTGATGTCGTGCGCGAACACGGCGACCCCGAGCGGGGGCGGGCAGGGCGCGGGCGGGCCACCGAACGCGCTCTCCCGCACCAGCCGCGCGGACGAGGCGGCCGTGCGGGTGAACCAGTAGACCGAGACGTCGGTGAGGATGCGGTCCACGCCGACCGCCGATCGCGGGTCGGTCCACTCGGTGAACTTCTCGGCGATCCACGCCAGCTGCCCGACGGGTGAGTCGTGCAGCGCGTACGACACGGTCTGCGGCCGGCTGGCGTAGAGCACCTGATGGGGATGCCGCTGCGTCTTGAGCCGCATGATCCGGGTCAGCCGGTCCCGGTCCCCGTCGGACAGGCCGGCCTCCCCGGTCCAGCCGGGCGGCGGGGGTGTGGGCAGGTAGTTGAGGTGTACGCCGACGACGTGCTCCGGGTCGATGCCGCCGAGCCGGGTGGAGATGACCGAACCCCAGTCACCGCCCTGTGCGCCGTACCGCCGGTAGCCGAGCCGCCGCATCAGCTCGGCCCAGGCGCGGGCGACGCGGTCGACGTCCCAGCCGCGTTCCCGGGTCGGGCCGGAGAAGCCGAAGCCGGGGATCGACGGTACGACCAGGTGGAACTGCTCGGACAGCGGGCCGAGCACGTCGAGGAACTCCACGACCGAGCCGGGCCAGCCGTGCGTGAGGATCAGCGGCAGCGCGTCCGGGTCGGCGGCGCGTACGTGCAGGAAGTGGATGTTCTGCCCGTCGATGGTGGTGGTGAACTGCGGATACCGGTTCAGCTCGGCCTCGGCCTCCCGCCAGTCGTACGCGGTGCGCCAGTGTTCGGCCAGCTCACGTACCCGGGCCAGCGGGATGCCGTAGTCCCACCCGGCGCCGGGCAGTTCGTCGGGCCAGCGGGTGCGGGCCAGGCGGTCGGCGAGGTCGTCGAGGTCGGCCTGGGGGACGTGGACGCGGAACGGCTCGATCACTGTGGCTCCGATCGTTGGTGGCACTAACGTTTGGGCGACCAACGGTAGCGCAGATCGTTGGGGACGCCAACGTTTCCGGTTAGGCTGGGCACGTGGAGAACCCGGAGCCGGACCTCGTACCGACCCGCCTGGCCGGCCTGCCGAGCTGGCTGATCACCCAGACCGCCGTACGCGCCGGCCGGCTGGTCGCCGGCGGCCTCGCGGCTGTCGACGCGCGGGGCTATCACTTCCGGCTGCTCGCCACGCTCGACGAGTTCGGCCCGGCCAGTCAGGCGGCGCTCGGCCGGCGCAGCGGCATCCACGTCAGCGACGTGGTGGCGGCGCTCAACGAACTCGCCGAGCGGGAGTTCGTCACCCGCAGCCCCGACCCGGCCGACCGGCGGCGCAACGTCGTCACCATCACCGCGGCCGGGCGGCGGCAGTTGCGACGGCTGGAGAAGCGGCTCGCCGCCGTCCAGGACGACCTGCTCGCGCCGCTGTCGCCGGACGAGCGCGCGGAACTGGCCCGGCTCCTGTCGCGAGTGCTGGCCCACCACGCCCGCCCGCCGGCCTGATCGCCGTCCTCCGGCGCGACTCTTGCCCGTCGCCCTATCATTATCGTTCTCGATAGTGATAACGTCTGCGACGTGACGATGTCGATGGACCGGTGGGCGGAGACCGCGCTGCACCCGGTGCGGATCCGGATCCTGCGCGCGGTCGCGGGTGCCCGGGTGACGACGCACGACCTGGTCGAGCTGCTGCCCGACGTCCCGCAGGCCACCCTCTACCGGCACCTCGCGACGCTCGTGAAGACCGGGATGCTCGACGTGGTGGAGGAGCGCAAGGTGCGCGGCGCCGTCGAGCGGGTGTACGCGCTGCCCGCGCACGGCGCGGCGCTGGACCCGGCGGCCCTGGCGACGGCGACGCCGGAGGACCACGCGCGCTACTTCACCGCGTTCGTGTCGAGCCTGCTGTCCGAGTTCTCCCGCTACCTGGCGCGGGACTCCGTCGACTTCGTCGCCGACGGCGTCGGATACCAGCAGCTCGTACTGCACCTGACCGACGCCGAGCTGCACGAGTTCGCAGCCGGGCTCAACGCGCTGGTCGGCCCGTTGCTCGCCAGAGGGCCCGGCGACGGACGGACCCCCCGGCTGCTGGCGACCGTCCTGATGCCCGCCGACCGCCAGGCGACCCCCGGCGACACGCACACATCAGCGCACGACTCCGACACGACGAAGGGCGACGACTGATGGCCTCCGTAATGCTCGACGGTGATGTGATCGACATCCGGTTCACCGGATGGGAACGGATGTGGGTCGGGCGGGAGCGGTTCGCGCTGCGCCTGGCCGCCGTGCGGCACGCCGCACCGGTGGACGAGCCGATCCGGCTGGCCCGCGGCGCCCGGCGCGGGTACGCGGTGTCCGGCTTCGCCAAGATCGGCGTCTGGGGCATCTTCGGCGGCCCCCGCCAACTCGTGGCGGCCCGGCGGGGTCAGCCCGGCCTGCACCTGGTGCTGGACCGCGCGGCGGCCGGCGGAGAGTTCGACGAGGTCGTCGTCTCCGACCCCGCAGCAGCGGGCCTCGCCGAGACGATCGGGCGCGCGACGAGGAGCCGGCCATGACCGGCGACCACCTGCCGATCGAGGCGTCGGGCCTGACCAAACGCTACGGCGACGTCACCGCCGTACACGATCTGACCTTCACCGTGCGGCCCGGCGCGGTCACCGGCTTCCTCGGTCCGAACGGCGCCGGCAAGACCACCACGCTGCGCGTGCTGACCGGACTGGTGACGCCGACCAGCGGCACCGCCACGATCGGCGGACAGCCCTACGGCCGGCTGGCCCAGCCGTCACGGACCGTCGGCGCGGTGTTCGACGGCAACGCGTTCCACCCCGGCCACACCGCCCGTGACCACCTGAGCCTCTACGCCGCGATGGCCGGCTGCCCGGACAGCCGCGTCGCGGAACTGCTGGACCTGCTCGGCCTCGCGCACGCCGCCGACCGTCGTACCCGAGGGTTCTCCACCGGCATGCGCCAACGGCTCAGCCTCGCCACGGCGCTGCTCGGCGACCCCCGCGTCCTGCTGCTCGACGAACCGTCGAACGGCCTGGACCCGGAAGGCATGTCGTGGCTGCGCGGCCTGCTGCGCCGGCTCGCCGACGAGGGCCGCACCGTGCTGGTCTCCAGCCACGTCCTGCACGAGGTCCAGCAGGTGGTGGACGACGTGGTGGTGATCCGGGGCGGCGAACTCGTCGCCGCCGGGCCGTGGTCCCGGCTCACCGGCCCGCCGACGGTGCTCGTCACCTCGCCGGACGCCGACCCCCTGGCCTCCGCGCTGACGGCCGCCGCCGGGTCCGTCGAGGCCGCCGGACCCGGCCGGCTGCGGGTACGCGGACTGGACGCGCCGCGTGTGGCCGACCTCGCCGCGGACCACCGTCTGCGGATCCACGAGCTGGTCACCGAGACCACAAGCCTCGAACAGCTCTTCCTCGACCTGACCACCGACCCGGCGGAGGCCCGATGAACCTGCTCAGAGCGGAACTACGCCGGGTGCTGGCGACCCGGATGTGGGGCGGGCTGCTGCTCGCCGCCGTCGCGCTCGGTGGCGGCCTGGTCGGGCTGATGGCGCTCGTCGGGCCGGAGAACTTCGACCCGCCGATGCCCGGACTGCACACCGAGGAGGGCCTGCGGTCGATCCTCGGCATCCTCGGTTTCACCGCCTTCGTGCCGGCCGCCGCCGGCGCCCTCGCTGCCACGTCGGAATACCGGCACGGCACCGCCGCCGTCACGTTCATGTTCGCGCCGCGCCGAGGGCGGGTGCTCGCCGCGAAACTCGCCACCCACGCGATCGTCGGCCTCGGCTACGGGATCGCGCTGGCCGGCTCCGCCGCGGCGGCCCTGTTCACGGTCGCCGCCCTGCGTGGCGTGTCGCTGGGCATGCCCGCCCCCACAGTGCTGGCGCTGCTCGCCCGCATCGGCGTCGCGATGGCTGTCTACCTGCTCGTCGGCACCGGCGTGGGCGCGCTGCTCCGCAACCAGGTCGCGGCCGTGTGCGTCGTGGTCGGCTACCTGTACCTGGCCGAGCCCGTACTGATGATGATCCCCGGCGTCAACGCGCTCTACCCGCTCCTGCCCGGCGGAGCCACCGCCGCGCTCACCGACTTCACGTACGTCGCCGACGCGATGTCCGCGCAGCTCGGCAACGACGCCGTCGCGCTCCTGCCACCGGCGGCCGGCGCCCTGCTGCTGACCGGGTACGCGCTGGCCGCCGCAGCGATCGCCGTGGTCGTGCCGATGCGCCGCGACATCACCTGAGCGTCGCGAGCCGGACGATCTCCTCCGCGGTCAGCGGGCTGCGCGGATGGTGGGTCAGGCACATCGGCGCCTGCATCTTGACGAACCGGGCACCCTCCACAGTGGCGTAGAACTGGCCGGTACGCAGCTTGCCGATGTCCGGGACGTCGGTGCCCTTCGCCCTGGCCACGTCCCGGGCCGCCTCGATCTGTACCGGCACGGTGAGCAGGCCGAAGAACTGCGTGGCGGCGTTGCCGGGGATCTGGTTGTGCAACGCCTTCGGTGCCTGGGTGGCGAAGACCAGCCCCAGCCCGTACTTGCGGGCCTGCGAGGTCAGCGCGAGCGTGCTCTGGGTGCAGGCGGTCACGGCACCGGACGGGGCGAGCGTCTGCGCCTCGTCCATGACGAAGAGTCCACCGAGTGGCCGGTCCCCGGCCGGATGGCGCTTGATCCAGGTGAACAGGGCGAGCTGCAACTGGTTGACGAAGCTCTGCCGCTGATTCTCCTCGGACAGCCCGGCGAGGTTGATCACCGAGACCCGGGCGCGGCGACCGGGTGGCGGGGTGAGTAGTTCGCCCGGATCGACAGGCGTTCCGACGCCGCCCAGGAGCGGATCGTTGATCAGGGCGGCCTTGAGTAGCTGTGCCATGCCGGCGGCCAGCTTGGGCGCGCTGTCGAGCTGACTCACTCCGTCCGGGAGGTCGTTGAGGACGTCGGTGAACTCGCGCAGGTCGCTCGCGCCGCTCCGGGCGTAGCCGATCAGCGCCTCGCGCAGCACGGCCCGGCCGAGCCGGGCCTTGTCGGTTCCGCCGTCCACCCGGGCGTGCGGGGCGAGCGTGGCGACGGCGGCGTTCACGGCCGAGGTGAACCCGTCCGGGTCGTCGAGCACGTCGGCGAAGGCCGGCAACGGCTGGAACGTCAACGGCCGACCGGCCTGCCGTCCTGGCGTCCAGACGACCACGTCGGTGCCGGCCAGATATTCCGCCGCGCGGCGGGCGTCGTCGGCGCCCCAGCCCGGCGGTGGCTCGGGCCAGGCCTCGCCGAGCCGGGCCAGGTCGTTGTTGGGGTCGAGCACGATGGCCGAGACGCCGCGCAGGGCGCACTCCTCGATCAGGCGGCGGATCAGGACGGTCTTGCCGGAGCCGGAGCCGGCGAAGATGACTGTGTGCCGGCGCAGCGCTTCGAGGTCGATGCCGACCGGGTCGGGCCGCCCGGTGACCGTGCCGATCTCCATCCGCGCCGGGTCGATGCCCGCCACCGGCGGCAGGGGAGCGATCATCGGCGGAACCGGGCCGGAACCGGCGGACCGCGGCGCAGGGACGAGACCGGCGGAGCGCGATGCGGGGACGGGACCGGCGGAGCGCGGCGCAGCGGTGACCGGTGGTGGCGTCCCGACCGGGGGTCGGTCCGGCACCTCGTCCGGCCGCTCCTCGGCCCGGACGGCTTCCGGCGCGCCCGGCCAGTCGCCCAGCGCCTCCCGCAGGCAGGTGATGTCGGAGGCCGGCCGGCGATCGGCGAACCAGGGTCGCAGCGTCTCCCGCCCGTAGTCCTGGATGAGTTGTTCGAGCGCGACCATCCGGGCGACGTCCGGCGTGTCCAGGGGGAGCCTCCGGCCACCGGCCCGCTCGAACGCGTCCAGCACCTCGCGGGTGCGGGCACCGGCCGACCACTCCGCGCTGCGCAGCAGGAAGAGCCGGCGTTTGGCGACCCCTTCGGTGAGCCCGGCGGTCGTGATCGCGTTGCGAATCCGGTTGAGCACAGCGATGTGGTGCGGCGCGGAGATCGCCCGGAACGACCAGTGCTCCTCGTCCTCGCTGTCCTCGCTCAGGCTGTGCCGTAGCCGAGCGTGCAGCGCCGGCTTGGTCCCGGCGGGGATCGGGTCGAGGCTGAACGCGTCGACGGCCGCCCCCTGCGCGGCGATCCACGCGGTCAGGCCGGCTTCGAGCAGGCGCGGGACACGGCCGTCCTCCGACTCCGGGGATACTGCAGAGCCGGTGTCGGCGGCGGCGACCAGCTCCGCGTACCGGGCGTCGATCTTGCTGAATCCGTTCGCCCGGTTCTCCGGCGGCGGCCCGGTGACCGGGGCGTGGACGAGCCCGTCGGCGACGCGATCGCCGCTCGCGTGCAGCAGGTGCCGCAGCTCCCGCGCCTCGCCGTCGGCCAGGCAGGCCCGGACGTGTGTGTCGATCCGCCGCAGCAGCTCACGCGGGGTGAAGCCGACGACCTCCTGGAACGCGTCCGGGTGGACCGGCCAGGTGGGATGGGGCGGCGTGAACCCGAGGCCCTCGAAGAGCACCGCGAACCGCTTCTCGACCAGCTCGCGGCCCACCTCGACGGAGGGGATCTCCTTGAGCGGGGCAGCCTCCCGGAACCGGTCCTGGACGGTGTCCGTCGCCTGCTGCTGGATGCTGCGCCACGTCTGCGGGAGGCAGGAGACGACGGACAGGGTCCGGCGGGTGGTCTCGCGCAGCGCCATCAGGCCGCTGGCGACCTGCTCGAGCAGGAGCGAGGTCTGCCAGTCCGCCTCGCCCCGGGCGTCCTGGTTGGTCGCCTTCACGGACTGGGCGATCATCAGGTCGATCTGGTCCACCGCGATCACGGTCGGGCCGACGACGGCGAGCAGCCGGGAGATGTCCCGGACCACCTCCTGGGGCGCACGTCGATTGCGCCGCAGCCCCCATCCGGCCCGCTGCCCGGGTTCCTCCTCGTCCATGGAGGACAGGAAGTCGTAGCCGATGTCCTGCACGGCGGACTGCTCGGCCGCGTAGAGCACCAGGGCACGCGCGGTGTCCTGGCACTCCGTACCGATCTGGCGGTCCTTCTTGCGGATCAGGTCGACGAACGCGTCGAGCGTGGAACGGCTGAGTTCGGTCTCGCCGGCGACCGCGCGGCGTACCGTGCGGGGCGCCCTCACCTCGTCGGCCAGCCGGCGCAGGAACGTCCGCAGCTGGGTGGTCTCGTCCGGCATCGGCCGGACCAGGCCCTCCAGCATCGAGATCGCGGTGCGTTGCCAGAACGTCCGGGCCTCGAGCAACTCGACCAGGAAGAAGAACCCGCCGCGCCCCTGTACCTGCTGGCGGACCGTGCCGATGAGGTGGGTCTTGCCGGTGCCGCGCTGGCCGAGGATGGCCACCCCCACCGGACTGGAGTCGGTGCTGGCCTGAGCCTCCGCGAAGCTGTCCAGCACCGTCGTGACGACGTCGTGGTGCAGGCCCTCGACGTGGAACGGAGTCGGTTTCCAGACGTCGTCCGGGGTCGGAGCCCAGTTGAACCTCAGCGCCGCCAGGGCGCGGCGTTGCTCGTCCCCGATCATGACGAGATGGCGACCAGATGCTTGTCCTGGTTGCCGATGGTCACCGCCGCCGCCCGCTCCTGCGGCTTGAGCACCTTCTGGTTGGACTCGGGCACCAGGTTCACGCCGCGCTCCCGGTTGAGCGTCACCAGCGCGGCGTCGAACTCGTGGCGGGGCAGATCGGTGAGGGCCTCGCGAAGGTCTGCCAGCATGACGTAGTCACCGGGCTTGGCGGCCAGCTCGTGGTACGCCTGCCGGATCAGCGCCACCGCGTCGACGGCCGCGGATGCCGGCGACGCCACCGGCGGCGCGACGACCTCGTCCCGGTTGATCTGCATCCGGAACAGGTCGTCGGCGCGGGTCCCGGAGTGGTCGATCAGCCGGCGCAGGAAGTCGAGCGCGACGTAGAGGGTTCCGCCGGCGGTACCGGCGCCCTTCGGCGGCTCCGCGCCCAGCTCGTCTGTGGCGCGATCCCACCCCTTGTCGGTGAGCGCCAGCGTGATCGGCTTCTCCGTGACGTCCACCAGGCCGAGTGACTGAAGTCGACGGCGGTGATCCGCTTTCAGCCCGATACCGGCGACATTGGTGAAATAGGTCTGCGGCAAAGGCGCCGCCTTCACCATCAGCGTGACAAGAATGCACCGGTCGACGAGGGTCAGTTCCTTTTCCGGCATGCGGATGCTCCTCTGCGGCACGAGCTCCCACCGCGTCGACGGTGTGATCGAAGGCTCGGAAGGGGTGGCCATGATCGAGGTGGGCAACGGGGACGGCCCCGGCGCACGGGCCGATTCTGCCGACGGTCTCCGGCTCGCGCAAGGTCACCGATCTCGCTGACGAAAGCCGACAGGACAGCACAGTGGATCTCCGACGGTCCTGCGTGGACGGCCCGGCTGAAACGCCTGTTCGACCGATTCGGCGCGGTTCGCCGGCCGGACCATTGCGAAATGACAAGGGCAACGGGCAGCATGGCAGACCGGCGGGAGGGCTGAAGTTCTGCTCCGCCGCGAACCCTCCTGCCCGTTCCCCTGAAATACGTCACGGAGGTGACCGTGCAGTCTGAGGTGGTCCGCTACCAGGTCGACGACGAAACGGTTGCCTTGATCGAAGTCGAGCCGACGCCCGGTTTCCAGCCCGCCGGCTTCGGCGACGTCGCCGGCTGGGTACGCGATTCCGCGGCGCCGGCAGTCGCCGCCGCCCGGGAATTGCTGGAACAGGTCAAGACCGTCTCTCCCGACGCGGTGGAGGTGCGCTTCGGGATCAAGGCCACCGGCACGGCGAGCTGGGTGGTGGCGAAGGCGACCGGAGAGGCGAACTTCGAAGTCACGCTCGCCTGGCAGCCGGACGGCCCCACCGATCGCGGTGCCGGCCCACGGCGCTGACGGACGGGTCAGTCCGTGACAACGGCCCCGGACGAGTGCTCGTGGGCGGTGGCCCTGCACCGTGAGGCGGACCCGCACAAGGCGCTCGGCACCGGCATCGTCATCGCCACCAACCTGGTGCTCACCTGCCACCACGTGGCGTTCGCCGCCGACGGCACCCTCCGGTCCGATCTCACTGTCGCCTTTCCGCGCGCGCCCAAGGTCGCCTACTTCGATCGGCGCAAGGTCCGGCGGTGCCGGCACGACGGCATGCGGGAGGCGCACGTCGACCTGGTCGTGCTCGAACTCGTCGAGCCGGTGCCGACCGCCGTCACCCCGGCGCGGTTGCGTTGCCTCGCCCCCAAGCCGCTGCTCGACCGGCCCTTCTGGGCGTACGGCTTCCCGGACGGAGTGGTCGGCGGCCTCCAGGCGACCGGTTCCGTCGTCGAAGCCGGCGGGTACGGCCGCGTGACCATCGACAGCGGTGCCGCCGGCCCGCTCAGCAAGGGGTTCAGCGGGGGCGCCGTGTGGTCCCCGGAGTATCAGGCGGTGGTCGGCGTGGTCGTCACGGCCGACGGCAAGGGCAAGGGCCAGGCGGTCACCCTGAGCCACGCCGACGAACAGGTGCCGGCGATGGCGTTGGGTGCGTTGTCGGCCTGGCGGGTCGAGGACGCCGACGACGCCGCCCTCTCGGCCTGGGGGTGGACGTTGAGCACCGACGGCGAGGCCGGCCGGCACTGGCTGCCCCGGGCGCGGGGGGTCGCCGTGGACACCGAGGGCGGTGCGCGGTTCCGGGGTCGTACGGCCGCGCTCCGGCGGATCGTCGACTTCATCGACGGGGAGGCGCCTGCCATCCGGCCACTGATCGTCACGGGCTCGCCCGGGGTCGGCAAGTCCGCCGTCCTGGGCCGCGTGGTGACCACTGCCGATCAGCAGATCCAGGCCAGCCTGCCGGGGGGCGACACCGCCGTGCGGGCCACGGTCGGCTCGGTGTCCTGCGCCGTGCACGCCAAGGGCAAGACCGCGCTCGAGGTGGCGATCGAGATCGCACGGGCTGCCGCCGTCGACCTGCCCGGCGCGCCGGCCGACCTGATGCCGGTGGTGCGGGAGCGGCTGGCGCGTCGTCCGGCTCGCTTCGCGCTGGTCATCGACGCGCTGGACGAGACGGCCGACCCGGGTCAGGCGCGGCAGGTCATCGACGACGTCCTGCTGCCGCTGGCCCGGGAGTGCGGCCGGCACGGCGTCCGGGTGGTCGTCGGCACCCGGCGCGGCGACGACCGGGG
Organism: Micromonospora sp. AMSO1212t; assembly: GCF_008868145.1. Classification (NCBI taxonomy): domain Bacteria; kingdom Bacillati; phylum Actinomycetota; class Actinomycetes; order Micromonosporales; family Micromonosporaceae; genus Micromonospora; species Micromonospora sp. AMSO1212t. The sequence continues at coordinate 36,098 of NZ_WBKS01000010.1, read as the reverse complement.
CGACCTGATCGCCTGCTTCGGTGATCCGGCCGAGCTGCTGGATCTGGACACGCCGGAGTACTTCGCCGAGGCCGACCTGGTGAACTACGCCCTGGCGACCCTGCGGCTGCTCGGCGCGGAACGGCCGGGCAATCCGTACACCGACTCGGCGGCGGCCGCCCCGCTGGCCCGCCGCATCGCCGAGCTGGCGAAGGGAAACTTCCTGGTGGCCGGTCTCGTCGCCCGGGCACACGCGCTGCGCGACATCGAGCCGGTCGACCCGGCCTCGGTGTCGTTCACCGCGACAGTGGCCCATGCGCTCGACTCCTACCTGGCCGGGTTGCCGGCCGCCGGCTCGGCCTCCGCCCGGCTCGCCCTCACCGCTCTGGCGTACGCCGAGACGCCGGGTCTGCCGCTGTCGCTCTGGCGGATCGCGGTGACCGCACTCGGCGGTACGGTCACCGAGGACGAGCTCCTCGCGTTCGCCCGTACGTCGGCGGCGAACTTCCTGGTCGAGACCGGCGGCGGCAGCCAGCCCGCGTACCGCCTGTTCCACCAGGCCCTCAACGACGCGTTGCTGGCCGGGACATCACGCCGGGACGACCAGCGACGGCTGGTCGCCGCCTGGACGGAGCTGGCGGCCGAGGTGGGATGGGCCTCGGTGCCCGACTACCTGCGGCGCTCCCTGCCCCAGCACGCCTCCCGTGCCGGGCTCGTGGAACGGCTCCTCACCGACGAGGGCTATCTCCTGCACGCGCACCTGGAGCGGTTGCTCTCGGTCGTCGACATGGAGAAGCCGCTGGAACCGCTGTCCCGATCACGGGTGCGGCTGCTGCACCGCACGCCGCTCGCGGTCGCGGCGGCGCCGGCCGAGCGCGCCGCCCTCTTCTCGGTGGTCGACCGGCTCGACGGGCTGGGCAGCGGGATCGAGGCCGACGCCGCGCCGTACCGCGCGCGCTGGGCGCACACGCCGCCCCGGCAGGAGCGCAGCGTGCTGGACGGGCACTCGCAGGCCGTCTACGACGTGGCGGCCGTCGAGCTGGACGATCGGTGGTTGCTCGCCTCCGCCGGTGACGACGGCACGGTCCGGCTCTGGGACCCGATGACCAACCAGGCCGTGGCGGCCTTCACCTGTCACGACGACACGATCCGCGGGTTGTGCGCCGTCCGTACCGGCGGTGGCGAGACGCTGATCGCCACCGCCAGCCACGACGGGACCGTCGGCCTCTGGGATCCGCGTACCGGTCAGCGCCGGCACGAACTGCGCGGGCATGACGACTGGGTCCGCAACATCTGCGTCATTCCGCTGCCGGACGGCGACCTGCTCGCCTCGGCGGGCGACGATCGGACGGTCCGGATCTGGGATCCGGTGACCGGGACGCAGCGCTACGCGTTGACCGGGCACTCGGGCTGGGTGACCGCCGTGACGTACGTCCCGGCGGGCGGCCGGCACCTGCTCGCCTCCACCGGTTTCGACGGCGTGGTCCGAGTCTGGGAGCCGACATGCGACACGCGCCCGACGCTGACTCTCACCGGACACGTCGGCTGGGTGACCACCCTCTACGCCGTTCGTGCGCCGGGCGGCACGTTGCTCGCCTCGGCCGGCTACGACGGCACGGTCCGGCTCTGGGATCCGCAGAGCGGCGAATGCGTCCACCTCCTGGAAACCGGCGGACCGATAACGGATCTCTGCACGGTCGAGGTCGACGAGGGCTGCCTGCTCGTGTCGACGGGTGAGGACGGGCTCATCCGTGTGTGGGACGTGCCGACCTGGACCACCCGGCCGAGCCTGCGGGGACACGCGAGCTGGATCCGCGCGGTCTGCGAGCTGCGTACGGCGAAGGACCGGATGTTGGCGACGGCGGGTGACGACGGCACGGTGCGGCTGTGGGACCCGGCCGGCGGCCGACCCGACACGGTCGCCGCGCGAGACCGGCTCGGGCCCGTGCACAGCCTCTGCGCGGTCCCCGACGAGCGGCCGGGTCTGGTCGCCTCCGGCGGCGCCGACGGCCGGGTGCGGCTCTGGGACGCCACCACGGGCGAGCGGCTGGAGGAGATCCCGACTCCCGGAGGACCCGTCAACGCGATGTGCGCGGTCGACGACGTCGAGGAGCCGCTGCTCGTCACCGCGCAGGACGACAACACGGTCGGGACCTGGAGTGTGCGGCACGGCGTCCCGGTGAGGGAGATGAACGAGCACCACGCCCCGGTGGCAGCGGTCTGCCCGATCGTCATCGGCGGTGAGACGCTCGTCGCGTCGGCCGGCGACGACCAGGCCATCCGGCTGTGGCACCCGCAGAGCGGCGCCGTGCGGGCGGTCCTGCTCGGGCACGTCACCCGTGCCTGGGTGACCGCCCTCGCGACGGTCCGGTGGCCCAGCGTGGAGGCGCTCGCGTCGGCCGACAAGAGCGGCACGGTGATGCTGTGGGGCGGTGGTGACACGCCGGTATGGACCCGGCAGGGACACCAGGATGCGGTCACCGCGCTCTGCGGCCTCGTCGTGGCGGGTCGCCGGATGCTGGCGTCGGCCAGTGCCGACCACACGATCCGGCTGTGGGACGCCGAGTGGGGCGAGCCGGTGGGCGTGTTCACCGGTCACGCGGCTGCCGTCACCGGGCTGAGCCTGGTGCGCGTCGGCGGGCGGGATCTGCTCGCCTCGACCAGCCGGGACCGGACGGTACGTATCTGGGACCCGGCCACCGGACGGGCACTGCACACCATCCCCGTCTATCACCCGGCGCTCACCTGCTGCACCGTCGGCGGAACGCTGCTCGTCGGCCTGGACCAGGGCCTGCTCGCGTTGGACATCGACGGTCAGAGCGACCTGCCACCCGAGGCCGCAGGCCGTGCGGTCGCTCGGGTGGCGGTGCGCTGCTGACCGACGTCGCCACTGGTCAGGGGCGCAGCACGTAGCGCCCGCGTACCCCGCCCTCGGCCATCGCCCGGTGCGCGTCCGCCGCCCGCTCCAGCGGCAGGATCGCGTGCACCCGGGCCGGCAGCTCACCGGCCGCGGTGCGGGCGAGCAGGTCGGCCAGGCGTACGCCGTCGGCGCGGGTCTCGATCACGCGGACGGTGACGCCGCGCTCGGCGGCCGGCTGCGCGTTGGGCCGCACGCCGACGAACACGCCGCCGTCGCGGACCAGGGCGAGCGCCGGCTCCTGCCACGCGGCGGCGTCGGCGACCGCGTCCCAGCCCGGTTCGGCGTCGGTGGCGAAGCCGGCGCCGAGTCCGCGGACGAACTTCTCGTCCCCGGCCCGCGCCAGGCCGGTCACCCGCCATCCCCGGGCCGAGGCGAGCGTGAGGACGTAGCCGCCGACCGCGCCGGCCGCCCCGGTGACCAGCAGCCGGCCGCCGGCGGGCGGCTCGCCGAGCAGGTCGACGACCTGCGCCGCGGCCAGGCCGTTGAGCGGCACTGTCGCCGCCGCCACCAGGTCCAGATCTTCGGGTACGACGGCGAGGTCGGCCGCGGGCACGACGAGTTGCTCGGCGTACGTGCCGTAGTCGCGGTCGAACCCGACCACCAGACCGGCGACCCGGGTGCCGGCGGTCAGGTCCACGCCCGGGCCGACGGCGTCGACGGTGCCGGCGAAGTCCCAGCCGAGGCCGGTGTGGTGCGGCTGGTCGATGAGCCCCAGCGAGTGGAAGAAGCCGCCCGCCACTCCGAGGTCGACGGGGTTGACCGCCGCGGCGGCGACGGCCACCCGTACCTCGCCGGGCCCCGGCTCGCGCTCCGGGACGTCGACGATCTCGATCGCGTCGGGTCCGCCCGGGGTGCGGACGACTGCGGTGCGGAAGGTACGCGTACCCATGGTCGGGTCTCCTTTGTTCCTGAGGGGTGACCTGCTCCACGATGGAGGGGTAACTTTCTTTCGGGAAGTACGCACTTCGGAGTGCGTTGGGTACCCCGGGGTGGGAGGCGCGGACGATGCCGACGCAGACGGCGGCGCAGAAGCGGGCGCAGGCGCGGGCCGAGTACGACGCGTTCCTCGCCGGCTGTCCGAGCCGGCAACTCCTGGACCGGATCTCCGACAAGTGGGTGGCGCTGATCCTGGCCGCGCTCGGCCGTGACGGTCCCGATCACCACGCGGAGCCGCAGGTCATGCGTTACTCGGAGTTGTCCCGCCGGCTGGCCGGGGTCAGCCAGAAGATGCTCACGCAGACATTGCGCTCACTGGAACGCGACGGCCTGGTCACCCGCACCGTGACGCCGAGCGTGCCGGTGACGGTCACCTACGAGCTGACCGACCTCGGCCTGTCGCTGCACCGGCTGACGTACGGCATCAAGGTGTGGGCCGAGGCGCACATGGACGAGGTGCACGCCAACCGCGAGCGGTACGACGCCGCGGTCGATCGCTGACCAGCCGCGCCGGGATTTTCCGAAACTTTCGGTCCTGGGTGCAGTTCTCGTCGCGCTTCGCTCTCACGGACATCTGTGGACTCCCGCGCTGATCAGCCGGTTGAGTCCATGTTCGCGTTGACATCGACATTGACCGATCGTGCCGTCGCGGATATCTTCCCAGGGAAGTTACCGGTACATCTTCGAAAAGTTTCAGGGCAGTGACGCGGGGGTGGGCGCACCGCCGGCTCCCACCCGCGTCCAGCCGGGCATCGCCAGCGCATCATCGTCCGATATGCAGAGGAGTGTCATGAAACATCTACCGAGGCGCAGCCACCGCGTGGTGCTGGCCGCCGTCACCAGCGCGCTGGCACTGGCCGGTGCCGCGCTCGTGGTGCCCAGCCTGGCTCAGGCAGCGGCGAGCACGCTCGGTGCCGCCGCGGCACAGTCGGGCCGCTACTTCGGCACCGCCATCGCGGCGAACCGGCTGAACGACTCGACGTACAGCACCATCGCGGCGCGTGAGTTCAACATGATCACGGCCGAGAACGAGATGAAGCCGGAAGCGCTGCAGCCCAACCGGGGCCAGTTCAACTTCAACTCCGGTGACCAGATCTACAACTGGGCGACCCAGCGCGGCCTGAAGGTCCGCGGCCACACGCTGGCGTGGCACGCGCAGCAGCCCGGCTGGATGCAGAGCCTGAACGGCAGCAACCTGCGTCAGGCGATGATCGACCACATCAACGGCGTGATGGCCCACTACCGGGGCAAGCTCGCCGCGTGGGACGTGGTCAACGAGGCGTTCAACGAGGACGGCAGCCGCCGCAGCTCCAACCTCCAGGGCACCGGCAACGACTGGATCGAGGTCGCGTTCCGCACCGCGCGGGCGGCCGACCCGTCGACCAAGCTCTGCTACAACGACTACAACATCGAGAACTGGTCGTACGGCAAGACGCAGGGCGTCTACAACATGATCCGGGACTTCAAGTCCCGCGGCGTCCCGATCGACTGCGTCGGCCTCCAGACCCACTTCACCGGCGGCAGCTCCCTGCCCGGCAACTTCCAGACCACGCTGCAGAACTTCGCCGCCCTCGGCGTCGACGTGGCGCTGACCGAGGTCGACGTCACCAACTCGTCCACCAGCCAGTACGCCGGGCTGACCCAGGCGTGCCTGAACGTGCCGCGCTGCATCGGCATCACCGTGTGGGGCGTCCGCGACAGCGACTCCTGGCGCTCCAACGAGAACCCGCTGCTCTTCGATGGCAGCGGCAACAAGAAGGCCGCGTACAACTCGGTCCTCAACGCCCTCAACGCCGCCACGCCCAACCCCACGCCGACCACGACGGCGACCGCGACCCCGACTACGACCCCGACCGCCGGGCCGACCACGCCGCCGCCGACCAACGGCGCCAGCCGGATCGTCGGCAACCAGTCCGGCCGGTGCATCGACGTACCGAACTCCTCGCAGAGCAACGGCACCCGGGTGCAGCTCTACGACTGCCACGGCCAGACCAACCAGCGGTGGACCTACACCTCCAGCCGGCAACTGACCGTGTACGGCTCGATGTGTCTGGACGCCGCCGGCTCCGGCAACGGCTCGGCCGTCCAGATCTACAGCTGCAACGGGCAGACGAACCAGCAGTGGAACGTCAACTCCAACGGCACCATCAGCGGAGTCCAGTCCGGCCGCTGCCTCGACGTCTGGGGCACGGGCAACGGCCAGCAGGTGCAGCTCTACGACTGCAACGGCCAGGCCAACCAGCGGTTCCAGCTCGTCGCGACGAGCTGACCCACTTCCGGAAGGCGCGCGACGGGCGGGCCCGGTGTGAACGCGACACCGGGCCCGCTCGTCGCGTCTCTGCGATCGCGGTCCGGGTCCACACAGGATGAGGACTAGGCTGGATCGAATTGTGTGAGACGGCCGGCGCGCGGGGGAGCGGAGACGGCAGTGATGATCGTGATCTTCGACGCCGACCGGGAGTGGTACATCCAGGGCCGCGTCTACGCGGACATCGTCAGGTCGGTGCCCGCCGGAATGCTTCAGGACGACGACCTGGAGACGTATCTGTGGCCCGCCCGGGCGATGAGCCTGCTGAGGCTGCCGCGACTCGAACCGGACCGAGCCGAGCGAATCGCCGCCGCCCTCACCGAGGGCGTGGCCCGCCACCTACGGGCGATCGACCCGAGCGACACCGAACTCGTCGCGTTCTACGAAGGTCTGCTGGAGGTCGCCGCCCGGCACGGCTGATCCGTGCCGGGAGGTCATGGGACGAGCAACTCGGTGCGGTACTCGGCCGCCAGCGCGGCGGCCCGGTCCCGGCGCTCGGCCTGCTCCTCGTCGGTGAGAGCCGGCGGCGGCGAGGTGGGACCGTCCACCCGATCGCCCACGCGCAGGAAATACTCGTCCTGCCCGGCCGGCGTGCACATGCACAGCAACCGAGCGGGCTGGTCGAACGAGTTGCGGAAGAAGTGCGGCGCGTTCGCCGGGACGTTGATCGTCTCCCCGGCCCGCGCGACGGTCTGCTCGCCCCGGAACGTGAATTCCACCGCCCCGTCGAGCACCGTGAACATCTCCTCGAAGTCGTGCCGGTGCGGAGGCGGCCCACCGCCCGGCGGAACACGCATGTCGATCAGGCAGTACCGGCCGGCGGTCTGCTCGCCGGTGACCAGGATCGTGTAGGTGCCGCCCGCGATGGCGAGGTGCGTGAGGGCGGGGTCGTCGGGACGGGCGTGGACGAGGGTACGGGTCGGATCGTCGGACGGGATCGCACCGCTGGCCATCGGCTCTCTCCTCGATCGTCGGTCTGCGGATCGACACCCCTCATAGCCATCCGCCAAGCCGCTAAACCTGGCGCCGCCCTCGGACCGGTCACCGTTCCCCGCCACCGCCGTATCGATGCTCGCACTGCCTCCGCATCGCCTTGATCCTCCGCAGTCGGCCGACCAGCTCCGCGGTGATCTCGTCCGGATCGTCACTGCCCTCGATCCGGACGTCTACCGCGCGTCGTAGTTCAGTGAGCAACAGTTCCTTCAGCCTCTCGGACATCCCGGCTCCCGTCAGCGACCGTGGTACACCAGAGCGGCCCACAGGGCCGGCTGGGTCAGGTCGGTCGTCGTGACGGTGTGCAGGTGCGCACCGGTCAGGAACGGTGGCAGTACCCGATCGGTGTCCAGCATCCAGCGTTGCGTGGCGTTGACCGCCGCCGCGGGGGCCAGCCGCCGGTCGACCAGATGCAGGTGGACCATGAACAGGGCGAGCGCCGCGAACGGCGCGGGCACCTCCCACCGCCAGCCGACGACCCCGGTGAAGCCGGCGTTCAGCAGTCTCGGTGCGGTGCCCTCCGTGAGGACGGCAAGTCCGCGTCCGCCGTGGAGGCCCGCCATGTCCAGCGTCCGTCCCTCGGCCAGTTCGAGCGTGTCGTCTCGGACTCCGCAGGCCAGGTGCAAGACGGATGCGCCGGGTAGCCGCTTGAGCAGGTCGTCCGGTGTCCCGGCCGCGTCGACCGGCTCCAGTGATCTCCCCACGCAGGCCGATCGCGGATAGAACAACCGTCGTAGGACCAGGACGTCGGCCATCGACGGGTCGCGGTCGCCGCGTGGGTTGACGACGAAGAGCGGCTCGGCCTCCACCGGCGTCACCGGTCGTGCGGCCAGCCGTACCACCTGGGCTCCGGACGTCACAGACGACAGTGCGACGTCCTGCGCCAACCGGCGACCCGCACCGGTGCGTACCGCGGCCAGCGCCAGCCGGTCGAGACCGCCGGTCGCGGCGATCAGCAGGTTGCCGCTGGTCCACCTTCCCAGGACCGCCGGCAGCCCAGGGTCGTCGGAGGTCAGCGGATCGGCGACGGGGACGTTGGCGAGCAGGTCGAGCCGGTCGGTCCCGGCGTGGAGGCAGAGCACTCCGGCGGTCCGTCCCGCGTCGTCGGTCGGGTGCAGATAGAGCAGGGCGGCGGCGGCGAGTTCTCGGAGTGCGGCGGCTACCCTCGCCGGGGTCGGTGGGTCTGCGGCGTCCGCCGCGCGTGGTCCTGTTCCGATGACGACTGACAACACGTCGCGGATGAGCTGGTCGCCCGGTCCTTCGGGCGAGGACCCGGCGACCTCCAGTGCCACGAACGCGTCTTCGGCCTGTCCGTCGGCGAGCATCCAGCCGGCGAATCGGGCCGCTCGGCGCCGGTCCGGGTCCGGCCCGCTGAGCGCGTTCACTCCGGCGTCGCGGCTGAGCGCGATGTCTCCGGCCGCGCCCCGAAGCCGATACGCCTCGGCGAGCCGCCACCAGGTGCGCGTACGCAGACCGCTGTCGTGGAGAGCGCGGGCGGCACGGGACAGCAGGGGGATCGCGGCCCCGGGATCGTGCAGCTTCAGCCGTACCGCGCCGAGGACCGCGGCCACCCGTGGCGGCTGTCGTCCCGAGAGGGCGTCGAGCGACGCGTTGAGGGCGTCGCGGTCGTCGCGGAGCAGCGCGTCGAGCAGTCCGGCCAGTTCGCCGAGGGCGGGATCGGTGGCGATGGGCTCGCCGGCCCGTACCGCCGCGGCGAGCCGCGCATGCGCGACCGCGACGGACAGCGCCGGCGGCCAGGGGTCAGCCGGCACGGCGGTGGTGAAGGCATCGAGGTCGAGGGGGACGTCGTCACGGAGCGCAGCCACCGCGCGACACAACTCGGCAAGCGCGGTCACCGTTGGTGGCGGGGAGGGGATCTTCTCCGCGTACGAGAAGAAACTGTCGGCGATGTCCGTGATCGGCCCGGACAGCGGCCGGGTGTCGTCGAGAACCGCGCCGACCGCTTCGACGAGCACGATCGCGGCCGGATGCCCAGGCGGGACACGGTCCGAAGCGGCGGCGAGATGTTCGGCTGCGGTGGACAACGCAGCATCGGTCGTCTCGTCGCCGTCGTCTCCCCAGCCGATGCCGTCGCGTCGGTGGCGTAGGCACAGCCCAACCGCGAGCAGCAGCCGGTCCAGGCCGTGCTCCACCGGCGGGCCGTCCTCCTCGGCGGTGACCGCGTTGGCCGCCGCCCCCACGAAGGCGTCCAGGTCGGCGGCCGAAACCGTGAGGTCGGTGGTGAGTAGCGCGCGGGCCTGCTCCCAGACCGCGAGCACGGGATCCGGGGCCAGCGCCCCGAGTTGTTCCCGGGCGGCACTGCGGGCCGACGCTGAGGTGGACGGGCGGGCCGGCGCGGCGGGGGTGGCGCGGCGCGGCGGGATCGTTGGCTGCTCGGTTGCGGGGCCGGGCATGTCGAGGACCGGATAGTCCATCGGGTCTGCGTTCAGCACCGACAGGTACGGACCCATGCCGCGTTGCAAGCGGCTCAGCTCCGAGGCCAAGCCACTGAGCCTGCCGAGGTCGAAGCGGGCCAGATCACCGCTGAGCAGTGGCTGGATCATCTCGGTGATGTCGAGCAGGGTTCGGGCGGCGGTAACGATGTCGGGGTTGAGCGGCTCCCCGGCCAGGACCCCGCGAAACAGCCGGGCGGCCTCGCTGATGTCCGCGCTCCCACCTGCCGGAGGACCGCCGAGGAATCCACTGCGAGCGCCCGGACCCAGCGTCTCGACCGCCCGGCTGAGGAACAGCTGACCCAGGATCAGGCGTGCCATCGTGGCGTGCACCGGCGGCAGGGTGGCGAACTTCGTCGCCTCGGTGAGCACGGACATGGCGACCTGCCGATCCTGCGGAGCACCCCCGTGCGCGGTGTAGCGGGTGGCCAGGAGCCAGCCGTAGAGGGCGGCGATCTGACCGCGCGCCGGATCGTCGCCCGCACCTGTCAAGCTGTAGGCCTCGCGCCACGCCTCGAGCGCCGAGGACAGCTTGCCGAGTGCGGCGGGTTGACCCGGTCCGGCCCGCCAGTACTCCTGGCTCAGCTTGTGGCCGAGCCGCACAAGGGTCGGCAGCCGCGCCGGCCCCCGCAACCGGGACAGATCATCCTGAAGTTTCGTCACGTCGTCGTCCATGGCGTCGCCGCCCTCCGTTCGTTACCGTCCCCAGTGGATGAATCCGGCCCAAGCGACCACACGTGCGGGGTCGGCGTCCTCAAGCATTCGGCGCAGCGGGAGAGGCATCTTCCGCGGCGGCTGCCGATCGTCGTCGAGCATCCACAGCTGCGCGCGGTGCAGTGCGTCCCACGGCTCTCGGCGCTCGGTCGTCAGAAAGTGGTGAAACATGTACATGAGCAGGGACGTCTCCTGGTCGGGGACGCTCCATTGCGTCGACAGCACCGAGCGCGCGCCCGCCGCCATGAACATCGTGCCGAGGCTGTACGCCTCGTCGTATCCGTGGATCGACCGGCCCGAGTGGCAGGCCGCGAGCACCACGAGCGCGATCGGATGGCGACCGGTCTCGGTCATGACGCCCATCAACTCGTCGGCGGCAAGGTCGCCGTCCGCCAACAGCAGGCGTGACGAGGCGGATGCCCGAGCTGTCTCGATCACGCCGTGCGACGCGAGGTGCAGGATGGTGCCGGCCCGGGAACCGTCGGCGCGCAGCCAGGTGCGCACGTCGTCGGCGGTGCCCGCGCCGGAGCGACTGACGCTTCCGTCCGGGCGTCGGCCGACATAGGTGGCGGCCGGATAGAAGACCTGGTGGATCGCGTACGCCTCGAGCCGCGCGGAGCGCAGGTCCGACGCGCGGCCGGCGGTGTCCGGGTCGGCCACGATCATGCCACCGGAGCTCGCCGGGACCGGCTCGGCCGCCGCGGTGTCGCACAGCATCCGCGCCGACACAGCCTGCGTCAGCGCGACATGCTGCACGGCGTAGCTGCCGTCCGGGGCGCGTGCCGCCTGCCACGGCACGCGGGCGAGGCCCCCCATGGGGATGAGAACGAGGCGCGGGAGGCGCTCCCGGCCGAGATACGGCTTGAGCAACGGCCCCATCGCGGCCTTCCACGCCCATCCGCACAACTCGTCGACGCTTTCGGCGAGTGCGGGCCCGTCGATCGGATCCACCTCGCGGACGAGGCGGCCGGCTCGACTCGCCACGGCACTGAGATGGCGCTCGACATCGGTGCCCTCGGCGATCGACAGGTGTGGCAGGGCGATGAAGCGGGCAGGGCCCTCGACCGGGGCGATCACCGCCCAGCCCGGTGCCGGTGATTCCGCCGGAACCAGATATACGAGAGCGTCCACCTCGAGCCGGCGCAGCGCCGCCTGGATCTCGTCGAGGTCAGGCGCGTCGAGGAGGCCGGTGTCGCGTGTCAGTACCGCGATAACCTCCCCGCGCAGCCGCGGCGGCGGTTCGCCCACCGCCCGCCACCGGTCGGCCAGATCACGATGCCCCGCCTCGACCAGCCGGGTGTACGGGTCGCGTAGCTCGGTCGCCGCGAACAACATCAGCCCGCGGCCTGCGTCCAGCGCCCGCAGAGCGTCCGCCGGATGGTGGTCGATCAGGAACCGGCCGGCGGCCGCCACCGCCTCGTCCGCCGCCTCGGCGGCGACGGCGCGAGCGGACGTCGGGTCAGGTTGCAGGAGAACCCTCCAGGCGTAGCCGCGCAGCCCTTCGAACGTGTGGAGCCGGGCCGGCTGGGCTTCACCGCGACGGCGCCGAAGGCCGGCGAGCATCCCACTGACGAACGACCAGTTCGGGTGTTCCGGACCACCGGCCAACTCGCGGGCGCGCTCCAGCACCGTGATCGCCTCGTCGACGTCGGTGAGTGAACCGGTCACTTCCGAGCGATGGGCCAGCCCCAGTGCGAGCGAGGCGAGGTGGAACACGTGGTGCGGGTGTGTGACGGGGCTCAGCGTCACGGCCTCACGCAGGTCGTCGACACCGGTGGTGATGGTGCCGAGGTCGGTCTCGGCACCCTGCCGCATCGCCATGCCGCCCCGGGCGACCAGCTGGGTCGCGCGGTCCGTCGCGAACCCGCCCGCCCGTACCTCGGGGATCGTCGGTACCTCACCGTTCATGGTCGCGCCCAGCGCCCGCACCATCGGCCCGGACTCGGCCATCGCGTCCCGAAGGAGATTCCCCGGCGGAAGATCGGCGGATCGTGCCGCCACGTCGGCGAACAGGGCCAGTGCTGTGTCGTGGTCGCCGGACTGACTGGCCTGGTAGGCGGCGACGAGGCTCGGCAGCATCGCCCGCATCGCGTCGGCCTCGGGGTTCCCCGCGAGCAACTCGACGAGATTCGACAGCGACGTGCCGATCCCGCCTCCGTCGCTCTGGGGATAGCCGGCGGCCATCTCGAGCGCCGACCGTGCGGCCTCGGCCATTCGCCGGACCGGCAGGTCGTCGGCGAACTCCGTGGCCAGGCGGTCCATCTCGGCGATCGTCGTCCGAGTGTCGAGCAGGCTTCCGTCGATGGTCGTCCGGAGCACCTCCTGGATCCGGGCGGCGGCCCGCGCTCGCCTGTCGTGCTCGGGCTCTCCCGAACGGCTGGTCATCATGCTCCTTCCGGCCTGCCTTCTACAGATCTGACGGACGATCCGCGCGGTTGAGCAGCTCGATCACCGTCTCGACCACGTGATCGAGCCGGTCCGGATCGCCGACCAGGGCGTCGACCTGCTCCGCGCCGATCGGGTCGTCGCCGGGAACCCGGTCCAGACCGTGGGCCGCCGGGAGCGCGCCGAACACCGTGCCCAGGACCTCCGTGACGAGGACACGCACGTCCTCGCCGGCGTCCCGCCGGCGCTTCATCAGTGCGATCGCCTGGGCGGCGAGCTCGAGCATCAGGGTGTCGTCCTTCTCGTGCCGCTCGACCAGGGCGAGCGGCTCGGGCTCGGCGTATTCGCCGGACGATTCACGCCGCGGGAAGTGCACCGGTGCTCGCTTGCGGCCGAGCGGCCGATCCACGTTGCGCTCGTACCAGGTCCGGCGCTGCCGCATGGCGGCCAGCACGGCCTCGATCTCGGTGGCGACCTGCGACTCTCCGACGCTGTGGTCGCCGGTGCGTACGGCGCGCCGGGCAGCCCAGGCGGAGAGGGGCCACAACGAGGAGCCCGCGGTGGCCTCGGTGCCGACCCAGTCGAGAATCGCCATGGCCAGGTCCAGTAACCAGGGATCCCGGCCCACCGCCTCGGCCAGCCAGTTCGGCACGCGCGGTCGCTGCGGAGCGCCCCGTTCACCACGTCGACGGCGGTAGCCGTCCACTGTCGCCCGGCGCATCCGCATGGTCAGCCAGCCCTCGAGGTTGTCGATCGGCACGTCGGCATGGGCGAACAGGTCGTCGAGAACCGCCTCGACGTCGTCATGGAAACGGTCGAGGCAGTCGGGCGAGAGCCGCTGCACACCCATGGCGCAGATGTGGTGCCCACGCCCGCGCTCGACCCGCCTGGTCACGCGCAGGAAGATCAGCGGCCAGGCGAGCTCGGTGGCGGCGGCGCGGAGCCGCCGGCGCTCTGCTTCGGTCGATGCCGCGAAATGCCGTGCGAGCGCGCCCTGCCGGGCCAGCTCACGGACGACATCCGTCGTGGTGGGTTGCTGTTCGGGACTGACCACGGCGAACTCCTCCGTACCTCGACGTTTGCATCGATCGTCTTGACGGGGTCGCGGTCGGGCGAGGCGTGGCGACGGAGATACCGGGAAATGCGTACGTGGCCCGTCGCGTACGTACGGGCCACGTACCTTCCCGATCGGTCAGGACATCTCGCTCGGCGGACGCGGAGTCGGGTCGAGGGCGAGTACCACGCTGGCGGCGGTCGCGCCGTTGAGGAACACGGTCACCGCACGGCCGGCGCCGTCGTAGAGCCCCAACTCGACGGTGGTGCGGTTGGTCATCGCCTCCCGGACCAGCCGGATCACACCGGATGCGTCAGCGTCGGCGATGAACCACTCGGCCGGGCCGATGATGAGCTTCTTGGTCATGCTCGTACTCCTTGTCGTGATGGTGATCGGAATGGATCAGGCCACCTCGTCCACGCAGAACGTGAACGAGAAGTCTTGCGGGTGCCGCACGTGGCGGCCGATCCCGAACTGCTCCTGGGCCAGCAGGGACGTGCGGTAGAGCCCGACGCTCGGCCCCACCACACCGGTGAGCAGTTCGTACGCCGTGTTGACCAGGACCGCACCGGCGCCCATGAGGGCGACCGCGACGGCCGCGTGTGGCGCGCTCATGGCCAGCCCGGCGACCTCGGCGACGGCCCCGTGCACCACCGGGTCGGTGAGCCTCTCCTCGAGCAGCGAGCTGAGCGCCAGACTGCCGGTGGTGTCCCGGGAGACCCAGACCGCGATGTCCAGGAAGTCCTCGGCCGGCCCGTGATAGATGAGCACGTTGTCCATCGGCAGCCGGTCGCCGTCGCGTACGTTGCTGAACCGCATGGTCTCCGCGCGGTAGACCGGCTGCCCGCCTGAGCCTCCGGTGAGCACCACCGCGTCCACCCGGATGTCCGCGCTGCCCAACGCGCGGTTGCGATGTACCACGAGTTCGGCGATGCGGACGGCGAGCTTTCCCGCCGACGCGCCGCGTGGCGACAACAGCCGGATCGGCCGTGCGGGCCGCTCGTCGACCAGGAACACGGCTCGCTCTGCCGTGGGTGGTGGTGTCGGGCTGAGCATGAAATCGATCGGCTGAACGGCGTAGCGGACCTGGTCGGCGGGCGCGGGACCGACTTCGCGAGTGGCGCCGGTGGCGATCTGCGCGAGCAGGCGGGCCAGCCCGGATCGCGTCGCCGCCGACCGGCCACCAGCCCTCACGCCCGGCCGCTGCAGGCTGGACACGTCGACCGGGCCGTCGCTGACCAGGACCAGCACGGTCTCGGGCCGAGGCGCCGACATGTCGATACCATCCGGCCAGCTGACGGCGACGCCGGTCAGCTCGTTACGGTCCTCGTTCCAGCCGTACGTGTAGGAGGCACCGGGCTCGAGTCGGACGCCGCTCGGATCGGAGTGGGTGAGCAGCGTGATCCGGTACGACACGCCGATGTCGACGAGTGAGACGAAGACATCGCGGTCGCCCTCGTTCGTCACCCGGAAGAAGATTCGTTCGTCGGCCTGCGCGAACAGGAGTTCCCCGGAGGACGCGAGTGGCGTCTCCCGGCCGTCGCGCACGCGGCCCCACTCGGTTCGGACCGACTGCCGTAGCGGTCGGCTCGGATCGCCGCTCAACCGCCGCAAGGCAGTGGCCTGGGCGATCCGTTGGAGGTTGGCGACGACGGCACCGACGCCGGCCGCGTTCGGCCGGTACGGCAGGTGCAGCGGGCCCGCCTCGTCCCGCACCGCGAGGCCGCCCTGCTCGTCGACGGTGACCTCGACGGTGGTCTCCACGTCCTGCTCGGCCGGTCGTAGCATCGGACGCCGGACGATGCTCTCGACCAGTTCCGCCGTCACCGGATGCTCCGACGGCAGCCGCACCGCCAGCGCGGGCGGCGCAGCGCTGGTGCGGTACGCGCGGGCGTCGGCCGGCACGGCCTGCCCCGGCGGCGTGAGTCGCAACTGCGCGGCGGCGGCCGCGGGCAGTAGGTGGGTGACCACCGCCGTGCCCATCGCCGGCCCGTCCTGCGAGCTGGTCGCGTCTCCACGCATGATCGCGAACTCGTCGCCCGTCCGGACGCCGAGCAGCGGCGCGCCGAGCAGCCGGATCCGGTCCGGACCGTCGACCGCAACGGGTAGCCCGTCCAGCGCGTCCGCTTCGTCCGTCTCGAACAGCTGGCGCCCAGACGGCCCTTCGACCTCGGGTCGCTGCGAGGCCACGAACGTCTGCACCTCACGACGGATCGCGTCCACCAACGCGGCCCAGCTGATCCGCAGCCCGTCCGTCTCCCGCAGCGCGCGAGACAGCGCGTCGGTGAGCAGGCCCATCTCGACGCCGTCCCGGTTGACGGTCTCCCAGGACGAGCCGGACGGCGAGCACGCCACCACTCGGACCGCGTGCGGGTTGCCGATCAACGGTCGCCGGTCGATCGGAAGGCCGTCGGCGACCAGCTTTCGTACCTGCCGTTCGACGCTCTCGTACGTCGGTCGCCACCGCGCCGGCGCGTTCCGCAGCAGTGCCTTCACCCGCCGGTCGGGCTGGCGGGACATGTGCGCGGCGTGACAGCAGTCGAAGATCACGGTGACGTTCGGGGTGCGTTCGGTGAGCGTGGCGAGCAGCACTGAGAGTTCGACGTCGGTGATACCGCGGAAGTCGTCCTCGTCCGAGTCCGCGTAATCGTCCGGCACGATGAACTGCAGGTCGCGGCCGTCGGGCGACCGCAGGCGACCACCGTGGCCGCTGTAGTAGACGACGAGTGCGTCGTCCGCATCGGCGTCAGCGGCCAGCTTCTCGTAGGCGTCGAGGATCCCAGCCCGGGTGGCGTACGGAGTGACCAGCCGCTGGACGTCGAAACCGCGCGGCGTCAACGCCTGCTCCATCGCGCCGACGTCGTTGAGTACCCCGGAGAGGCCGTGGGTCTGCGCACCGATCAGCAGGGCTTTTCGCGTCATGCCCGTCACTGACGGACAAGCGCGAGCGTGATCAGTCGAAGAGCCCTTCGCGGCGGGCGAGGGCGATCGCCTCCACGGCGCTGTGCACGCCGAGTTTCGCGTACACCCGTCCGAGCTGCTTGTCGACGGTCCGCTTCGCCACGCCGCGGGCGTGTGCGATACGGACCGTGTCCTTGCCTTCGTATCGAAGGCGAAGGGTGTCCAGTTCCGCCTGGGTGAGCTCGAAGGGGCGCCGGGCCGGTGCCGGACGGTCGGCCAGGTCGAGTCCGATCTTGGCGGCGAGCTGCCGCACCCGCTCGCACAGGGGTGTGGCACCGAGCGTCTTCGCCGCCAGGTAGGCGTTGCGCGCCGGTTCGCGGGCAGCCTTCGGATCGGCGGCCGCGAGCGCCAACGCCTGTCGCCAGTGGGCGTAGGCGGCCGGGTAGGGCCGGTCGAGTCGGGCCCAGCCGCGCGCAACCCGCTTCCAGTCGGTGGCGGTGTCCACGCCTCGGATTCGCAGGCGTTCGGCCTTGCAGAGCAGCACGAGTTGGTCGATCTCGTCGTTCGCCGGCTGTCGGCGGGCGTCCGACGCGAGAAGGGCGATCCGGTCGCCGTCGGCCGCTGCGCCGTCCGGATCGACCGTCGCACGGTCGGCCGCGCAGCGCATCCCCACCGCGCAGAGTCGCAGCAGCTCCAGCGCGTTCTCGGCCCCACGCACCGCCGTGACGCCCCGAAGCACCTCGTCGACCGCCCGCGCGAGATCGTTCTCGGCGAGTGCCAACTCCGCTCGGACTCCGTGCAGCGGGCCCAGGAACCGCGGGTCCTCGCCGTGCTCCACGTTCTCGATCGAAGTGAGCAACTCGCGCGCCCGGTGGAGGTCGCCACGTGCCACTTTGATCTCGGCGAGCGTGAGGCGCGGATAGAGGCTCTCCGCGGGCAGCCGGTCCAGGGTCACCTCGATGATGATCTTCTCGGCGTCGTCCCACTCACCCAGCAGCACGAGAGCCGCGCTCGAATTGTTGGCCAGCACGGCCCCCTGCCGCGTGCCGGCCAGGTCGAGCCGACGGGCCTCGTCCAATGCCACCATCGTCACCTCGGCCGATTCCCGCAGGCGCCCGGTGTGCTCCAGGACCAGACCCAGGTTTCCGTAGGCCCGGAAGAGATCCTCGATGTGATTGGCCGACCTGGCGATCTCGATGGACCGGCGTAGCCGCACCTCGCCCTCCGGATCGCCGAGCATGCCGAGGGCCAGGCCGGAGATGTTGAGGGCCCGCCCCCGGACGGCTTCATCCTCGACCGCGGTCGCCATGGTCAACGCCTCGTCCGCGGTCCTGCGGCCCTCCTGGTAGTGCCCGGCCTGCAGGTGGGCGAGCGCGATTCCGGCCAGGACCCGAGCCTTCACGGCCGAGGGACGACTGTCGGCCAGCAGCGTGGCCGCCTCGCGGAACACCTCACCGGACTCGGCTCGCCGGCCGGCCTCCCACAGGTAGGTGGCGCGTCGCTCGTGCATCTCGCCCAGCCGATCGGGGTCGCCGTCGTGGTCGGGTGCGTCGATGGCCTCCTCCACGAGTTCCAGGGCTCGGTCGACCCGCCCGGACCAGCGGGCCGCATCGGCCGCCTCG
Organism: Micromonospora sp. AMSO1212t; assembly: GCF_008868145.1. Taxonomy (NCBI): domain Bacteria; kingdom Bacillati; phylum Actinomycetota; class Actinomycetes; order Micromonosporales; family Micromonosporaceae; genus Micromonospora; species Micromonospora sp. AMSO1212t. The sequence goes on along the minus strand of NZ_WBKS01000010.1, from coordinate 17,833 downwards.
GCGAGCAGCTGCGAGCGGGGCACACCGGCTCGGGCCTGCGGATCGTCGACCCGGTGCCACAACCGCAGGGCCCGATCGAACTGCACCTCGGCCGACGAGAACGCCAACGTCCGGGCTGCTGCCCGGCCGGCCTGCACGGCGTACGTGAGCGCCTGCGGCCAGGCGCCCGCCTGATACCAGTGGCTGGCCTGTTCGGCTGCGGCAGAGCCGTCGATCAGTGACAGCCGGGGGTCGGCTGCCAACGCCTCGGCCATCGCGGTGTGCAGGTCGACCTGGGTGTCCCGGACCGTCTCCTGGTAGACCACCTCGCGCAGCAAGGCGTGCCGGAAGCTGTAGCTGTCCTCCTGGCCGGCAACGAGCATCTGCTGGTCGAAGCACTCCTGCAACGCGTCCCGCAACGTCTCGGCCGGCAACCCGCTCACGGTCCGCAACAGCCGCCGGCTCATCGCCCGGCCGGCCACCGCCGCGACCCGTAGCACCTTGAGAGCTTCCTCGGTCAGCCCACCCAGGCGGGCGAGCATCACCGAGCGGATGTCCGGCGGTAGCTGGACGTCTTCGTCCCGGCCGGCCAGGGCGCCGGCGGCCATCAACTGCTCCGCGTAGAAGGGGATCCCGTCGGACCAGCGCAGGCAGCGCTCCACGAGCCGTGGATCGACGCGCCCGGGGCTGCCCGCCGCGACGAGACGGCGCATCTCCTCCAGAGTGAAGGCCGGTAGCTCGAAGCGCTCGGTGCGGCGTAGGAACGTCGTGCCGGCCAGCAGTTGCCACAGCGGGTCGCCGCGTCGGGGGTTGGCGCGGTAGCTGCACACGAAGAGCAGCCGACGGCCGTCCGGGGACGCCTGGGCGAGATGCCGCACCAGGTCGAGCGTCGAAGGGTCGGCCCAGTGCAGGTCCTCCACGATGAGTACGACCGGGGCCTCCGCCCCGATGTGGTCGAGCATCCGGCGGACCGCCAGGAAGACCTGCTGGGGCGTGTGCATGGAGTCGCCCTCGAGATCGAAGAAGGCGGTCAGCTTCCGGTACGCCGGGCCGCCGAGTTCCGCGGCCTCCGGGTCGCCGTGCTCCCGGCCGAACGTCTCCAACGCTTCGAGCAGTGGGGCGTACGGCATCGGGTCGCCGAAATGCTCCTCACACGCGCCGGCCAGCACATGGGCACCACGTTCTCGTGCCTCGCGTGCGAACGCGGCCATGAGCCGACTCTTGCCGACTCCCGGCTCTCCGCCGATCAGCACCGTACGGGCTGTGCCCTGCCCCGCCTCGGACAGGCGGCGTCGTAACGTGTTCAACTCGTGGTCGCGGCCGACGAACACCGGCTCCTCGGGCACGTACACCATCCCTGCTCGAAGCTATCGGCTGCGCCCGATATCGATGATATCCAGTACCGTGGCGACGATCCGGTCCAGTTCGCTGCTGTCACGCAGCACCCGCTCCAGACGGTCGTCGTATGCCCGGCCCAGGTGGCCGCCGCTCACGTCCGCGCCGAACACCGTGTCGATCACCTCGGCCACCACGGTCGCGGCCGCCTCACCCCGGGCAAGGCGGACCCGGATGAGTTGGACGGCACCGTCAGCGAGCGCGGTGAGTAATCGCTCGTTCTCGGCCTCGGCATCCACCGGGACGTCGCCCCGATCGTCGAGAAGCGCCGACGAGGCGAGCGGAGCCTGCTTGTGGCCGAGCGGCCCCTCGACGTACTGCTCGTACCACTGCGGGCGACTGCTCATGGCGTGCAGGACGGTCCGGATGTCGGTCTGCAGGTCCGTCTCCCCGTACGTCGACCAGCCGCCGTGTCGCTCGCAGCGCCGTACCACCCAGCTTTCGGTGGGCCACAGTTCGTAGCCGGCGGTGGCCGGCGTACCCGCCCAGACGAGGATCTGAGTCGCCAGGTCGAGCAGCCACGGCTGACCACCCAGTTCCTTGGCCAGCCAGGCCGGTACGCGGGGACGCTGCAGCGCTCCGTGCTCACCGCGGCGCCGTCGGTGGGCATCGACAGTGGCCGGGATCAGGCGGCTGGCGATCCAGCCCTCCAGATTCTCTATCCGCGCGCTCGCCTTCCGGGCAACGTCGTCGACCACGGCCTCGACGTCGTTCTCGAACCGGTCCAGGCACTCGGCCGCGAGGTGCCGCACCGAGGCGGCGCAGTTGACATGTCCCCGGCGCAGCTCGATCTTGCGGGTGAGTCGCTGATACACGACCGGCCAGGCGATGGAGTACGTGGCGCCGGTGAGTTGCGACCGGCGCGGGCCCGAGGCACCCGCGATCGTGGTGGCCAGCAAACCCTGGCGCGCCAGATCCCGGACCTCGTCGACGCCGTCGGTGTGGGGCGATCCGAGCACCGCACCCTCCTCAGAGTGGACCAACGAAGGTGACTCACCTTGGACCAAGGAATTGCGTACGGTGAACGGCGGGATGAATCGTTTCAGTCGCCGGTCAGTCGAGGCGATGCGCGGCTCAGAGGTCGGGTTATCACCGATTGGTCCACAACGGAGGGTCGACAGGGCGATAGATCCGGATGAACGTCGTAGTCCGAAAGCATGACCCTGTCTTGATCGGAAACGGCCTGCCGGTGGGAGCGGATTGCGGGCATGCTGGCGGTGGGCTCGACTCGACGGCCGACAGGAGCGCACCCATGGACGAGGATCCGACCTCCGCCGAGCTGCGCGAATACCTCACGTCGGAGCTGCGCGAGGCGGGCGCGGCAGCCGTTCGCGCCGGTGCGGATCCGGACGCCGTGACGGCTGATCTGAAAGAGCGGCTCCGGCGGATCAACGAGATGCTGGCGGCTGCGGAAGAACCCACCCGTCCAGACCCGGTCGACTGACCGAGGCACTCACCGGCGCTCGAGTCGGCAATCGGTCAGTGGCGAGACTGTCTGGTCAGGGCGCACCTGCCGAAGAAGGTCCGTCTGCCGAAGGCCGTCTGGCGGCTCCTGCGCCGGGGTGCTGCCGAGAGGTCGAGTGCGCACCGGGTCGGTGCCGAGCTGCTGCACCCCGAGACGATCACGGCCGCCACCCTGCCGCTGCACCGTGGTCCCTCGGCTTGGCGGCCTTCCGACCTGATCTTCGCCACCCGCTACGGTCAGCCGGTCGAGCTACGGAACTTCAACCGCTCCGGGGACCGGCGCTGGGAGGCGGCGGGAGTCCGACGGATCACCGTGCGGGATGCCCGGCGGACCTGTGCCTCGCGGCTGGCCAGCCTCGACGTGCATCCCCGGTGTTCAGTTCGCTAACGGTCTGTAGCGATACCGGCATACTGACCCGCGGAAGAGTGGGCCGCCAGGGACTCGAACCCTGAACCTATGGATTGCCGGCGAGCCGGCCGGATCAGGTGCGGTGCGAGGTCATGCGGCCTGCTGGCGTGCTTCTCGGCCGGGTTCGGCTGGCACGGTTGCTGTACTTCGCTGCTGTACTGCTGGCGTCAGACGAGGCGTTGGATGCGGACCTTCGGGCGGTCGTTCCTCAGGTGACCTTGCTTGTGCTGGCGGACCTGCTCGTCCCAGACTTCCTGGTCGTAGTCCGGGTCCGGTGGGATCCACTTGTGGGAGCCGTCGCTGTAGTGGAACTTCTCGTCGCCGGGTCGAAGGATGCTCATCGGGTCCAGCCGAGGAATCGGTGGTGCAGGCGGCCGGCGGGGACGTGGGCCAGGTCCTGGGCGGCATCAACGAGCTGGGCGGCCAGGTAGAGGGCAAGCGACGCGGGGGCGCGGTCATATTCAGCTCGCAGCTCGCGCCGCCGGGTCTGGCAGGGCCAGTCCCCCGCACAACCGCCGCAGGACCAGGCCGGTTTGATCGGGTGGTGGGTGGTCATCGCGGGCCGTCCTGGCTGGGCCAGTGGCCGCGGTTGATCGGGATGCGGTGGCGGTTTCGGCAGGGCAGGCTGCTTCCGCAGCGGCAGAGCTGTCGCCAGTGCCGCCATGACCAGACGGGCCGATGACGGCGGGCGAGGGTGAGCGCCACCGCCGAGACGTACTCGTCGTAGGAGACGCGCCGCCGACCGTTGTCCCGCCTCTGCTGGTACCCGGCGTCCTGCACGACACCTGGGATCGCGCCAGTTGCATCGTTCGGTCTGGTCACCATGCCTCCCGCCGACGCTTGCGGTCCCGTGGGCACCCGATCAGCCGTGCCCGGAGACAGGGCACCCACGGCAGGACGACCCGGCCGCCAAGCTGGGTAGCCCCACGAGCAACTCAGGACGCAATGTGCGCAGGGTCAACAGCTGAGACACATAGCGTTGTAAGTCGAGCGGGAGGTGTGGTCTGCTTGCACCAGCCGCCAAGCTGGGAGCACCACCTATGTCTGAAGCTGCCTACCTACAGGTCGCCCGGGATATCCGCGAGCAGGTCAGCTCCGGCCAGTTGAAGCCGGGCGACAAGCTGCCCTCGTTCGCCGCCCTCTGCGAGCACTACGAGGTCAGCAACACCGTGATCCGGGCCGCCATGCTGCTGCTCAAGGCCGAAGGGCTGATCGACGGCCGGCAGGGCAAGGGCGTCTACGTCGCCAACCCGCTTCCTAGGTAGCCGGGCGCTGCCCGTTGCCGGCGCGATCGCTACCCGGCACGCTTCGGCCATGACGGACGAGGACCGGTTGCAGCAGATGATCGAGGAACTGCGGTGGATGCGGGAGCGATATGAGCCGAAATCCAACCAGAATCCTCGGTACCTGCGGTACTCCAACGCGGGGCCGGCGCTGCGATGGCTCATCGACGACCTAATCAAGGAACGAGCGATGCAGCCGGCGACGCCTGATGAGGCATCGGCGGGCTAGGACGCACATCGTCTGCTGTCATCGGTTGTCATCCCGCACCTGTCAGCTCGGCTACGCCCCCGCCCGCTGTCGAGGCTTGCCGATGGCAGGCGGCCCGTTCGCTGCCTCTTGCTGCTTTTCCGAATGGAAAGTCGTCGCCGGCCGGTGGGTAGAGAAGGTCGAGGCGGGCGAGGAGTTGCACATGCTTTCGAGGTCTGCGATTGCTCGTCTGCCGCGGTTCGGCCGGGGCCGTGAGCTGGCATGCCGCCCTCTGATGGACGACAGCATGCCCCTGCGCACCCCTGCGAACGAGACCACAACTGAGACCACCTGGCGGTACGTGCACCAGTCTCCGCGCTCGCTGGCGATCAGCGCGGGACGGAAATCAACTGAAGGTTGGCCCTCGTCGGACCCTGTGGCGGCGAGGGTGACGGCGACGTCGTCAACCGCAAGGAAGTGGACCTCCTCGGTATGGCGATCCGGCCGGGGATCCGCTAAGATAGAACATACGTTCGAGTCGCAGGGACGGAACACCGACACGAAGTGTCGACATCGGAGCTGGACCGTTACATTACCGGGGTGCCTAGCCAGTCCCCTCGTGTCGCCGACGTCTACATGTCGAATAATGGGGTACTACAACCCACTGATCCTCGCGCGCACCGGCCTGTGGGCGTAGTCCGCGAGAGCGTTGCCGGGAAGGTTGTCGTGCTTGGGCGTACTACCGATACCAGCAAGGCCGGCGTCCAGACGCCGGCCGGGATCCTGCCGGGGCTCGACGAAGATGGCGTGTTTGCGCTCCGCTACCAACGGGTGATCCCTGCGAGGCGCTTTGACAGCAAGGATCTTCCTTTTGTCGGAACGCTTCCCGACCCCTACCGCAGTCAAATGCAAACCGTAATTGCGAACGCTTCCCTTGAGCAAAAGTTGAAGTCCCTTAGGTCCAGGAGATCGAGCTAGAGAGGAGAGCTAAATGAATAAGACTGTCGCTCTCCTCTCTAGCGAGCTCGATCAGTTGGTGCAAGGGAGCATGCAGGAGCGAATTCTATTTAGGCGAATAAATACGCCGCGGAATGCTGTCCCGGCCGCAGGGCAATGCTGGTCGATTCGATGGGACGACGCGAAGCTCATTGCAGTCATCAGTGCAGTGTTCGATGATTTCATCCTAGCTTTTCCCGCCACCGTTGCTGACCACACGTCTGATGGGCAAACCCTCAGCACAAGGCTCGCGGATCTAGATGTCAACCTAACCATTTGGTGGGGAACCGAAACCGGCTTAGGGTACCAAACCCTAGATAGCTACCTTGGTGACGCGCTTGATAGTGAACGTTGCGAGCAGCTCCGAGAAAAATTCATTCAAGGGGTTGCCGATGAGTCGATCAGCACTGATGACGGCATTGAGCGTGCCGAGATTATTGCTGAAGCGTTCGGATGCTTGAGTGATGAAGAGTGGTCGCAAGACCCAGAGCTAGCTGATGCCCCCAACCTTTCTGCAATGCTCCAGGATCCTGATCTTAAGCCGAGCGCCTTGGCTCGGATACTCCGCACCAGTCTTCCCGATGCCCTCGCAGTTATTCGGGGAGATCGAGCGCTGAGGGCCGACGAGGCCTTGACTCTTGGGAAAGAAACGGGAATCAGTCTCCGGTTGACCGCTGGACCTCTCACGGAGCGCCTGCGAGAGCTGGTGCGTGTTCTCAACGACCCCATCCGAAAGCAACTGATCAGAGAGCTGGCGGAGACGCGCGGCGAAGACGAGCGCGTTGCCCGGCTTCACATCGTGCGCGACGTGCGGCCGGCGGCGGCCAGACAAACTAGGAATGTCGAAGTACCCGACTGGGAGACGCGGGTAGACCTCTATCTACGTCAGCACCTACAATCGTGAGGCTGCTATCCAAGTGGTCCCGTAGGGGTGTCCGTGGCGGAGTCCTTCGATCTTCAACGCCTCACTGACGGTCGGTATTTGACGTTTCAGGTTAAAGCGGCAGTCCAACGGCTGTGCGATAACCTTGATCAAGTCAAACCCGGCGCGGTAAGTCGACTGCAGGCCGACGCGTGGCACGAGGTCTCGGGCTGGGCCGACGTAATTGTTCGCGAGGTCTATGCAGACATTGCAGGTGGCTGCTCAGTCGCGGGGCATTGCAATTTGATTACGACACCGGCCGAAATCACGGTTGTCCGGAATGCCAGCCACGGCCGTCGAATTTTTACGCTGTTGCATGAGATTGCACATTTTCTTCAGCAGAACGACGAACTCTGGACCGATGGGGCACTTTCCAGGCAACAAGACTTTGGCCGCCGCCTCGAAGAGCAGGTGTGCGATGCATTCGCCGCTGAAGTGTTACTTGGAAATGATCTACCCGACCGCATCATTGGCGCCTCTCCAATAACCGCCTCCTTGGTTCAGCAATTGTTTGAGGCTAGTCAGGCGTCACGATCAGCGTGTTGTGTGAAGGTGGCGCAACTGTTGCCTTGTGAAGGATGGGTCCTACTTACAGACCTCGACGGCACTGTGCAGTTTGCTGCGGTGTCAGGAAACCGGATACCGCCTCGTCGTGGGACGTACCAAGGGTCTGGTCACGTCTCCCAGGTCGCTGGCCGGTTAGGTACTTCAAGACAGGAGGATTCGTGGGTCGCATTCCCTAGCGGAAGGCGATGGCGTCCGCTATACGCCGACTCTGTCCGTGACCCATCCTTCCGGTACGTCTACACGGTGCTTACAGAAGATGTTCCGCCCTGGCTTCCCTCCTACACGCAACGGCGGCGGGCCCCTGCGGACACAAGCTGGGACTGTCACGTCTGTGAAGCGGTTTTCAATGTTCGGCCGGCAAGTTGCGCCGCATGCAATGAACCGACGTGCCCCCGATGTGGGATGTGCGCATGTGAACAGCGCGTTCATGAGAGACGCTGCGAGCGGTGTTTCCTCGTGCATGGGATAGCGATGTTCGAGGGCTCGTCGTCCGTATGCCGAGAGTGCTCCTGAGGATGCGGCGCTGGGTCTTCGAGCCGACCAGGCCTTGTCACCTGGGCAGACGTCATCAGCAGTGGTCGTCGTTGGCGGCTCACGATCGGCCTCCGACGGTCTGGTTGACGACCTGGACCTGGTCCTCGTTGACCGGTCCGCAGCCGGCGCTGCCCCCCGGCCCGCTCTGACGCTCGCTTACAAGTTCTAGGCGCGTCGTCCGGCGTCGTCCGGGACCGTCTCCCGCCTCGGTCGACCGTCCACATGAGGTCGACCCCGGCCGCGTCCACCCGAGCCGGTTGCTGTCACCGCTGCTGTCGACGACGCAGTGCGGCAGGTACTGGATGTCCAGGCGGGCCGTGGTCATCCAACACTGCGGCCAAGGCGCAGCAGCGTCTCATTGCCGTCTTAGCTACACTCAGCCACCATGACGACGATCTACGCAACCCAGGAGTGGAACGGCCACGGGAAGCAGAACTACTACTGGAACGAGTACCGACTCGAAGGTGACACCGTCGTCAAGTATAAGTGCCACAGGCAGAAGTTCTTCGATGGGGATGAAAACACCTGGCAGGGGGACGAGAGGGTTGTGGAGTCGTGGAGGGTTGACGATCCGAGCATTCCCGACTGGCTCAAGCAGTATCTCTGATCGCGCACCCTTAATTTCATGACGTCGCTCAGACGTTGAAGCGGAACTTAGAGCCGCTATCCCTCCACCAGCAGGAACGGCCGAGATACCTGCTCAAGCGCCGAGTGAGGGCCGCCATCGTTGGTGGCTGGTTGACGATGTCTTGTGCGCCCTGCGTGCCCCACAACCGTCGGAGGCCGGCCACCACCACCGCCCCTCGGGGTGGCCGCTGGTATCTGATGTCCGATCGTTCGAGCTCGTTTGTCGTGGATACGACACGTTCGAACGAATTGATCTAGGCAAAAGCCCTCTCAATCCACCTCGAAGTATCGCAATTCGACCAAACGCAAGGGTTCACATCACCACAAATCTTCCTTGAACGACACCGTTGTCATAGTGGAAGTTCCCGTTGATTCTAGCCATCATGGGCGGGTGACCGATGGCGAAACCGAATTCCGCACCTTCACACAAGAAGAGCTCGATCACGAAATAGATAGAGTGATCATCGGCTTGCCCAGAAGATATCGTCTCGTATCTTTCCGACGCAATAGCCTCGTCCTTTATGGAGTCCTGTTCTTCTCCTTCGCCCTTCTTGCGGGATGGGGTGCAGGAGAGCTTTGGGCGAGTGTATACGCATCGGGTGAGACGCCTCCAAGTGCGCAAGAATTTAACCAACTCACCGCGTCGCCGGGAGCGAGCAACTGGCTCCTCACTGCCATACGTTGGCGAGGAGAGATTGCGGTTGGCCTAGCGGCCTTTTTTGTAATCTTTGGCTTGCTCAAGCTGCGCAAGTCGGCCCGACTGCGGAGAGGCATAAAGCGTCCACCTTACTTCTTGGCCGCTCTTCTGTGTGCCGTGGTGTTGACGATCGGAGCCGCCGCATTGTGGGCCTTACTGAACGAGGCTAACAAGGTAGCACCCGACAAGCGGCCAGAAGTACGGATAGAGGCCATTAAGACTGCCGCCACAGTTGCGGTAGGAACGTCTGGCGTCGGAGCACTCCTTTTGGGAGCTCGTCGATTCTGGACAAGCGAGACGGATAAACTCGATGAGAAGTTCAAGGCAGCTGTCGATCTGATAGGCAGCGAACAGGGGTCGGTCAGAGTGAGCGGAATGGTTGCTCTTGAAAGGTTGGCGCAGAGGAACCCGGATTTCAAGGCCGGGACATCGCATGTGCTTGACTATCTTGCGTCTTACGCCGATCCAGAAACCAAAGAGAAAGCAATAGCACGCAGCATTTTGGATGGACGCCACGAATACATCCGGTTCGTTCGCCGCGTATACGACAGAGATATCACGGACTAAGCCCTATCTAAGCCTTTCCGTCTGCCGTCGACCCGCCCTCCTGGGGAGCGGGCCGCCGCCCGGCCCGCCATGTCAAGCGGACCTTGACGGCTCGTACGGACGCTGGCGGGTCGGGCGGAGGTCTGCTCGGCTTGCCCGCGTCGACGGCAGGCGGGATGGCTTACCGTCACCACCCACTGACCGCGACCCGCCGACCGGAGCCCTGGCCATCCTGGAGCCGGAGCGCCCCCGCCGGAGGCGCTCTAACCGCAACCCCGCAACCGCCGCCAGCTCGCCGACGCGGCCGGCTTGCGCTCTCCTACGCCGCGCGGTGCTCGCCGCGCGGCCCGGCCGGCTGCCGGCCCACCACCCCCATCGGGAAACGACCTGTCGTCCTGTGGCGGCCCACCGGGCTACCCGCCCACCGGGCTACCCGCCCTCCGCGGCAGCCGCCGGGCGTGTCGCGTGGCCGGAGTCGGGGCGCCAGCGGAGCGACGGACGCGCGCCCAGGCGGCGGCGCGTGCGGCCCGCTCAGGGCCGCCTTGATAGACGTACAGCAAGTCCTCCCACACCGGCCGGCAGTCGGCCGTCCCGCCCTCACGGGAGGATCACGGCGGGTTGACGTGTCGGTACCCGGTGCTACTCTGGCGCTCGTCGAGCACGCTAGCGCGGCCTTCCCGCCGGATCGCTGGACTCGACGCCGGAGATGCCGAGCGGCCTTCCTGCCGCTGATGCGGGCCACGTCCCGCCGGCTCTCGATCGCACCGGCCGCCATGCCGGTCTCCCGAATCCGCTGAGCGGCCCAGCGCGGCCTTGCCAGCCGTCCACGATGGCGGATTCACGCATATCCACGGGTGGGGACAGCCTGCGGCAACCCGCCGGTGCCGACATCCCAGGCTCCCCACCCGTGCCGGCCCAATCACCGAGTCCGTGAGCGCGAAAGGACATGACCCATCGGCGGGAAGTGGCCTCACTAGCCATCCGCCCTCCGGCGTCAGCCGCCCTCCCGGCGGTGCCAGGAGACACGACGAACACTACCAGCGGACCCACGTCCAGGGCTGGTGGTGCTTCGTCTTCCGTCCCTGCCACCCCTGGAGGAGAGAGTCATGTCCGCCCTGCTCGACCTGTACCGTCCCGGCCCCGCCGTCGGCCGTGACACGCAAGCTCTTTACCGCGCCGCGACCCCGGAGTTCTTCGGCTGGCTGGAGCACATCCGTACCGCCGGCGGCTGCTCCCGCCCGATCCGCCTGAGCGGCACCATCGCCGTCGTCGACGCCGACACCGGCCGCATCACCGGTCAACGGCACACCGACGAACTGCCTGACCGCACCCTCTACAAGGCGTGCGGCAACCGCCGCGAATCGCAGTGCGTCTACTGCGCCTGGGTCTACCAGGGCGACGCCTACCAGGTCGTGCGTTGCGGTCTGACCGGCGGCAAGGGCGTTCCCGACTCGGTCGGCTGGCACCCGGTCGTCTTCGCCACCTTCACCGCCCCGTCCTTCGGCGCGGTCCACCGCCGGCACGTCGCACGCCACACCTGCGCCACCCGGCAACGCTGCGACTGCCGCCCCGCTCCCTGCCTCGCCCGTAGGGCCGCCGGCGCCTGCCAGCACGGGCAGTCCGCGGCGTGCTTCGCTCGGCACGACGCCGACGATCCGCGGCTCGGCCAGCCGTTGTGCCTGGACTGCTACGACCACGACCACCAGGTGGTCTGGAACGGGTTCTCGGGCGAGTTGTGGCGGCGCACCAAGCAGGCCGCCGATCGCCACCTCGCCGCGCAGTGTCGCCGACGGGGCATCCCCTTCGTCCGGGTCGTCACGGCCGCTGGCAAGGTGCGCTGGGTGCCGCCCGTGCGGCTGTCGCACGGCAAGGTCGCCGAGATGCAACGCCGGGCAGCAGTCCACTTCCACGTCCTGCTGCGCCTCGACGGCGTCGACCCCGACGATCCGGGTGCCCTCGTGCCGCCACCGACCGGCATCACCATCGACGACCTGGAGGCCGCCGTCCACGCCGCCGCCCGGCAGATCACCGTCACCACGCCCCCGCACCCCGGCCGGCCGCAGGGCTGGCTGGTCGCCTGGGGCGAGCAGGTCGACGTCCGGCGCATCAACACCGCGAGCGATGAGCTGACCGACCGCAAGGTCGCGGCATACCTCGCCAAGTACGCCACCAAAGCCACCGAGGCCACCGGCCACTGCTCCACCCGTCTCACCCTGGCCACCATCGACGACTACGCCGACCCCGAAGGCGACCACCTCGCCCGCCTGATCGACGCCTGCTGGCACCTGGGGCGGCCCACCGGCACCGACACTGCCAGCGGCACCGCACCGGACGAGGGCCGTCAAGGCAGCCTTGACAGCAGATCCCGCCCCTACGCCGGGCTGCGCCGCTGGGCGCACATGCTCGGCTTTGGCGGTCACTTCCTCACCAAGGCCCGCCGCTACTCCGTCACCTTCAGGCTGCTTCGGGAAACCCGAGCCACCTACCGCCGCAACGAGGACGAGGAAACCGCCGTCACCGTCGGCACCCTCGCCTACGCCGGCTCCGGGTGGCTCACCGAAGGTGACGCGCTCCTGGCCAACACCGCCGCCGCCCAGCGCCGGCAGGCCAGACGCATCGGCCAGGAAGAACTCGCCCACGAAGCCTGGCTCACCGGGATCGCCGCATGAGCCGAGACCTCACCCCGCGCTGGTACTCGCCCGCCGAGGTCGCCGTGCTGCTCGGCTTCGGCATCTCCAAGGTCAAGATGAAGATCGCCACCGGCGAGATGCGCTCCATCAAGGACGGCAAGTACCGCCGCATCCTCCCCGAAAGGGTCGACGACTACATCCGCGAGCAGGTCGAACGGCAGGAGGCTGCCTGATGCCCGGACGCGCCCGTGCCAACGGTGAGGGGTCGATCTTTGCGTACCGGAATGGCTTCGCCGCGTACGTCTGGGTCGAGAAGCCCGACGGCAAGCGGGGCCGGAAGTGGGTCTACGGCAAGACCCGCGAGGAGGTCCACGACAAGTGGATCAAGCTGCACGGTCAGGCCAAGGCCGGTCCGGTGGCGACGCGCTCCCCGACGGTGGGGGAGTACGCCGGCTACTGGCTGCGCGAGATCGTCAAGCCGAACCTGGCGCCCGGCAGCTACGTCACCTACGAGGTAGTGGTGCGGCTGTACCTCGTGCCGGGGTTGGGCCGCAAGCGCCTCGACAAGCTCCGGGTCAGCGACGTGCAGACCTGGATCAACGAGGTCGGGCGGACCTGCCAGTGCTGCGCCCAGGGCAAGGACGAGCGGCGGAAGCCTGGTCAGCGTCGCTGCTGCGCCCTCGGCCGCTGCTGCCGGGATCTGCCCTCGGCAACCAGCGTCACCCACCTGCGGACCGTGCTCCGGACACTGCTCTCCCATGCGATCACCGAAGGGCTGCTCACCCGCAACGTGGCATCCCTGGTGAAGCTGCCACCCGTACGAAAGCGCAAGCGGAAGGCGTGGACGAGCGACGAGGCCCGCCGCTTCCTGGAGTCGGCCCGCGCCGACGACGACCCGCTGTACACCGCGTACGTCCTGGTCCTGGTGCTCGGTCTGCGCAAGGGCGAGATGTTGGGACTCGCCTGGGCTGACGTGGACCTCGACGCGGGGGAGTTGACCATCGATCGGCAACTCCAGCGGGTCGGTGCCAAACTGCTGCACCGGGAAACGAAGACCGCCGCGTCGGACGCCACCCTGCCGCTGCCGGACATCTGCACCGTGGCCCTCAGCCGTCGCCGTGTCGCGCAGGCCGCTGCCCGGGATGCGGCCGGCCCCGCCTGGCAGCCGTCGGACCTCATCTTCACCACCCGCTACGGCCGGCCGGTCGAGCCACGCAACTTCAACCGCTTCTGGGACCGTCGCCGTGACGCGGCCGGAGTCCGGCGGATCACCGTCAGGGACGCCCGGCGGACCTGCGCCTCGCTCCTGGCCGACCTGGACGTGCACCCCCGGGTGGCGATGCAGATCCTTCGGCACGCGCAGTTTGCCATCACCATGGAGATCTACACGGTGGTGTCCTCGGCGGCCACCCGCGACGCCCTCAAGCGGCTCGGCAGCGCACTGGACCGGTGAGGCCCTACTTGCTGTACTTCGCTGCTGTATAGGCCCTCAGCACAACAAAAGCGGCCCTACAAAGGGCCGCTGAGCTGGAACGGAGTGGGCCGCCAGGGACTCGAACCCTGAACCTATGGATTAAAAGTCCACAGCTCTGCCATTGAGCTAGCGGCCCGCACGCCACAGGTTACCCGAAGCCGATCAGCCCGGCGTGCGTCGCGCACCGACCCTCCGGACCACGCTTCGGCACCACACGACGCCGCCTCGGGGCCCTCCGCTGCGTCCGCGGACCGCTACGCTTCGGCAATGTCGAGCTGGCGCCGGCACGGCCTCAAAGCGGAAGCCGCAGTGGTGCCTGCCGTCGCCCTGGTGGCCCTCCTCGGCCTGTTCGTGCAGTCGGAGGGCATCGACACCACCGCCGAGCTCGTGGCGCTGCTGGCCGTCGTTGCCTCCTCCGCCGCGCTCTACCTACGCCGGCGATACCCGGTGACGGTGGGCGCAGTGGCGCTGGCCGCGGTCGCCGCGTACGGGGCTCTGCTGCACCGCCCTGGGCCGATCATGCTGGTGTTCGTCGTGGCGCTGTACACGGTCGTCGACGAGGGGCACCTCGCGGTCGCGGTGGGGCTCGGCCTGGCCTCTGTCGTCTCCTTCGCCGTCGCCGACAGCTACACCCGGACCGGTGTCAGTGGGAACGGCGCGACGCTGCTGCACGCCGGGTGGCTCGTAGCGGTCATCGTCGGCGTGACCCGTAACCGGCGGGCCTATCTCGCCGAGGTGCAGGCCCGGGTGCTCGCCGCGGAACAGCGCAAGGAGGAGGAGGCCCGCCACCGGGCCACCGAGGAGCGGCTGCGGATCGCCCGCGAGCTGCACGACCTGCTCGGCCACCATCTCTCGCTGATCAGCGTGCAGGCGAGCGCCGCGTTGCACCGGCCCGATCCGGAGCGGTCCGCGGAGGCACTCGCCGTGATCAAGCAGACGAGCCGGGAGACGCTGCGCGAGCTGCGGGCGGCGCTCGGCGTGCTCCGGCAGGAGGGTACGACGCCGAGCCACCCCGCACCCGGTCTGGACCGCCTCGACGAGCTGGTCACGACGGCCGGGCGGCGCGGGCTGACGGTCCGTACCAAGGTGACGGAGACCGGGCCGCTTCCACCGGAGGTGGATCTGTCCGCGTACCGGATCGTCCAGGAGGCGCTCACCAACGTGAGCCGTCACGCGGGCGCGAGCACGGCGGTGGTCCGGGTCGTGCCGGACGGCGACGAGGTGCTGGTGGAGGTGGCCGACGACGGCGCCGGTCCCACGGGCCCGCCCGACGCACCGCCGGGCAACGGGATCCTCGGCATGGGCGAGCGTGCCCGCGCGCTGGGCGGCTCGCTCACGACCGGGCCCGGGCCGGACGGCGGCTTCCTGGTGCGCGCCCGCCTCCCGCTGCGGCCCGCACCGCTGCCGGTCCCGGCACCACGCGCGGAACGGGGGGAGACGACATGATCCGGCTGCTGCTCGCCGACGACCAGACCCTGGTACGCGCCGGCTTCCGCTCCATCCTCGACGGCGAGGACGGCATCGAGGTGGTCGGCGAGGCCGCCGACGGCGCCACTGCGGTACGGCTGGCGCGGGAACTGCGGCCGGACGTCGTCCTCATGGACATCCGGATGCCGCTGCTGGACGGCCTGGCCGCCACCCGGGAGATCGTCGCCGGCACCGACGCCCGGGTGATCATCCTGACCACCTTCGACCTGGACGACTACGTCTACGGCGCGTTGCGGGCCGGTGCGAGCGGCTTCCTGGTCAAGGACACCGAGCCGGCGGAGCTGATCCACGGCGTACGGGTGGTGGCCCGGGGCGACGCGTTGATCGCCCCGGCCGTCACCCGCCGGTTGATCGCCGAGTTCGCCGCCCGGACCCGGCACCCGGACCCGGGCCCCCGCCTGAGCGCGCTGACCGAGCGGGAACGGGAGGTCCTCGCCCTGGTCGCCGCCGGCCTGTCCAACGACGAGATCGCGGCCCGGCTGGTGCTGAGCCCGGCCACCGCGAAGACGCACGTCAGTCGGATCATGACCAAGACGCGGGTACGGGACCGGGCCCAGCTTGTGGTGCTCGCGTACGAGTCAGGGCTCACCGTCCCCGGCTGGCTCACCGCCTCCTGACCGAGCCGCCGGGACGGAACGAGCCGCCGGGACGGAACGAGCGGCCGGGCGGAACCGGCGCGCCGGGACAGGACGAGCGACCGGGTCAGGCGGTACGCCGGGAACGTGCCAGCGCCAGCCCGCCCAGCACCGCCCCGATCAGCCCGAACGCCACACCGGCGACCGCACCTGCGCGTCCCTGACCGCTGCCGAGGCCCTCGGTGGTGAGCGCCAGGTGCCACACGCTGAGGACGAGGCTGACCAGTCCGGCCGCTACGGCCACCAGCGCCTGGACCCGCCCCTCGCCCGGCCCGCGGCGGGAGCGGCTGAGTGCCAGCCCGCCGACGATCACGCTGGCCAGGCCCAACAGGGCGATGACAGTGGCGCCGGCCCGCCCGGAGCCGCCGATACCCCCGGCGGCGAGCGAGGTGTGCGCGGCCGGGGCGAACTCTCCGACGACTGTGGTGGCGAGCAGGTGACGGATGGACATTCGGGGACTCCCTCGGGTCGCGGCAATTGGTGACGGCGGCAGCGTATGGACGCGCATCGCCGCCGGTCGTCGCCCCGGAGTCGTCGACCGGGCTACCACCACGGGAGTACGCGCTCCGCCCGCGTACCCCAGGGGTTGTCGTTGTCAGGCGTGAACGGCGGCGGCCGGGGAACCTGGGCGACCATGCGAGTCACGACCACCGCCGCCGTGGCGGCGTCCCGGGAGGTGCCGGGCGACGACGGCGTACGGCGGCCCGGCGGTGAGGTGCACGCCTGGCTGCCGGGGCAGAACCAGACGCTGTGCGGGCTGCCGCTGAGCCGGACCCGGCTGCGCCGCTTCCCGCACGTGCCGTTCGACTACTCCGGCACCGACGTGCTCACCGAGGCCGACCCGGAGAGCTGGCTCTGCCCGCGCTGCCTGGCCGCCACCGCGGGTCGCCGCGAACGGGAGAAGGGCTGGGTGCGCACGAACCCCCGTCCGTGAGCGGTTGCTGCCCGGTTCAGCGGGTACGGCACGACCATGCGCATCGTGATCGTGGGGGCGACCGGCAACGTGGGGACGGCGGTGCTGCGCCGGCTGCGGCGGGAGGCGGGGACCGAGCTGGTCGGCGTGGCCCGCCGGCTGCCCGGGCCGGACGCCGGTGAACCGTACGACGACGTCGAGTGGCACTCCTGCGACATCGGCGCGCCGGGCGCCGCCGACCAGCTCGTGCGGATCTTCGCCGGGGCGCGGGCGGTCGTGCACCTCGCCTGGCAGATCCAGCCCAGCCACGACCGGCGCACGCTCTACCGGACCAACGTCGGCGGCAGCCGCGCGGTGATCGAGGCCGCCGTCCGGGTCGGTGTTCCGGCCCTGGTGTACGCCTCGTCGGTCGGCACCTACGCGCCCGGCCCGAAGAACCACCCGGTCAGCGAGAACTGGCCGGCGACCGGGGTGGAGACGTCGTCGTACAGCCAGGACAAGGCGGAGGTGGAGGCACTGCTGGACGGCGTGCAGCGGGAACACCCGAACCTGCGCGTGGTACGGCTGCGCCCCGGACTGATCTTCCAGCGCGAGGCCGGTACGGAGATCAGCCGCTACTTCCTCGGCCCGCTGGTGCCGGTGCGCCTGCTGCGGTACGGCCGGATTCCGCTCGTGCCGTCGAACAAGCGACTCCGGATGCAGGCGGTGCACGCCGACGACGTGGCCGACGCGTACGCCCGGGCGGTCGTGGGGGATGCGAGCGGCGCCTTCAACGTGGCGGCCGACCCGGTGCTGACGCCGGAACTGGTGGCCCGGCACTTCCACGGCTGGACGGTGCCGGTGGCGACGCCGGTGCTGCGCGCCGCGGCGGCGGTGACCTGGCGGGCGCGGCTGCAACCGGTCGACACCGGCTGGGTCGACCTGGCGCTGAACGTGCCGCTGATGTCGAGCCACCGCGCCGAGACCGAACTCGGCTGGACGCCGGCCGTCGACACGGTGACCGCCCTGAAGGAGCTGTTCGCCGGCATGGCCACGAGAGCGGGCACCGACTCCCCGCCGCTGTCCCCGGACCCGGCGTTGCCCGGCC
>NZ_WBKS01000009.1:0-87901 GCF_008868145.1 Micromonospora sp. AMSO1212t | reverse complement strand
GCCCCTATCCGCCCGGGCCCTACCCGCCGCCGTACGCGTATCCGGGCATGCCACCGCGCCGCAGCGGCGGCGGCTGGGCGATCGGCCTGGTGATCGGCATCGTCAGCGTCCTGGCGCTCATCGTCTGCGGCTGCGTCGGGCTGTCCTTCCTCGGCAGCACCCTGGACGACGGGGCGGCCTCCGGCGAGCGGTACGACGGACCGCTGTACGGCGAGCCCGACGGGTGGGCCGACGAGCCCACCCGTCCCCCGGCCAGACCGGTCACCACCCCGTCCGGCGGGCCCGGCAGGTTCACCGTGCTGTACGAGGTGACCGCCACCAACGGCGAGGCGGAGGTGCAGTTCTACGACGCGGACGCGAACTTCCACCAGCCCGGCGCCGTGGACACCCTCTGGCGGCTGAGCTTCACCGCGAACGACCGCGAGCGGGTGCAGATCATCGCCAGTCCGGTCGAGTCCGGCGACGTGACCTGCCGGATCACCGTCAACGGCAAGGTCGTGTCGAAGGACTCGGGCGAGTACGGCGCGACCTGCTTCGGCTGGTGAGCAGTCGGCGGCGGGCCGTAGGCTGGCCGCCGTGACGACGACCGATCCCCTGGTGGCCCGGATGCGGCCGTTCGGCACCACCGTGTTCGCCGAGATGTCCGCGCTGGCCGTGCGCACCGGCGCGGTCAACCTCGGGCAGGGCTTCCCGGACACCGACGGCCCGCCGGAGATGCTCGCCGCCGCGGCCGAGGCGCTGCGTACCGGCCACAACCAGTACCCGCCCGGCCCGGGGATCCCCGCGCTGCGCGCCGCCGTCGCCGAGCACCAGCGCCGGTTCTGGGGCCTGGAGTACGACCCGGACGGCGAGATCGTGGTGACGGCCGGCGCGACCGAGGCGGTCGCGGCGAGCATCCTCGCGCTCTGCGAGCCGGGTGACGAGGTGGTCTGCTTCGAGCCGTACTACGACTCGTACGCCGCCTCGATCGCGCTGGCCGGTGCGGTCCGCCGCCCGGTGACGCTGCGTCCCGGCGCCGACGGCCGGTACGCGTTCGACCCGGCCGAGCTGCGCGCCGCGTTCGGGCCGCGTACCCGGATGGTGCTGCTGAACTCGCCGCACAACCCGACCGGCAAGGTCTTCACCGCCGACGAGCTGGCAGTGGTCGCCGGGCTGTGCCGCGAACACGACGTGTACGCGGTCACCGACGAGGTCTACGAGCACCTG
This sequence comes from Micromonospora sp. AMSO1212t, assembly GCF_008868145.1. Taxonomy (NCBI): domain Bacteria; kingdom Bacillati; phylum Actinomycetota; class Actinomycetes; order Micromonosporales; family Micromonosporaceae; genus Micromonospora; species Micromonospora sp. AMSO1212t. The sequence continues at coordinate 86,695 of NZ_WBKS01000009.1, read as the reverse complement.
GTGTTCACCGACGCCGCCGCGCCGCACGTACCGCTGGCCACGCTGCCCGGGATGCGGGAGCGGACGCTGCGCATCTCGTCGGCCGGGAAGACGTTCTCCTGCACCGGGTGGAAGGTCGGCTGGGTGTGCGGGCCGGCACCGCTGGTGGCAGCGGTGCTGCGCGTGAAGCAGTTCCTGACGTTCGTCAACGCCGGGCCGCTGCAACCCGCGGTGGCGGTGGCGCTCGGGCTGCCGGACGCGTATTTCACCGGGTTCCGGGACGACATGCAACGGCGGCGGGACCAACTCGCCGCCGGGCTGGCCGACGCCGGGTTCGGCGTGCTCGCGCCGGAGGGCACCTACTTCGTCACCGCCGACGTCACGCCGCTCGGTGGCCGGGACGGGGTGGAGTTCTGCCGGGCGCTGCCCGAGCGCTGCGGTGTGGTGGCGGTGCCCACGCAGGTGTTCTACGACGACGTGGAGGCCGGCCGCCGGCTGGTCCGGTTCGCGTTCTGCAAGCGACCCGAGGTGCTGGCCGAGGCGGTGACCCGGCTGCGTCGCCTGCGCGCTGACTGAACCGCCCGCTGGAGGGAGATCCCCCAGCGGGCGGCATGGCTCAGGCGACCGGGCTGGCGGTGCGGACCTGCTCGGCGATGCGCTCGGCGACCTCACGCGCGGTGGCCTCGGTGGCCGCCTCGACCATGACCCGCACCAGCGGCTCGGTGCCCGAGGGGCGCAGCAGCACCCGGCCGGTCTCGCCCAGTTCCGCCTCCGCGCGCTCCACCTCGGCCCGGACGGCGGGTGCGGCGGCGCCGACGGTACGGTCGCCGACCGGGACGTTGATCAGCACCTGGGGCAGCTTGGTGACCACTGCGGCCAGCTCGGCCAGGGTCGTGCCGGTGGCGGCCATCCGCGCCATCAGGTGCAGGCCGGTCAGCACGCCGTCGCCGGTGGTGGCGTACGCCGGCAGGACGATGTGCCCGCTCTGCTCGCCGCCGAGCGCCAGGCCGGAGGCGCGCAGCTCCTCCAGCACGTACCGGTCGCCGACCTTGGTCTCGACCAGCCGGATGCCGTGCTCGGACATGGCCAGCCGGAGACCGAGGTTGCTCATCACGGTGGCGACCAGGGTGTCCTGGGTCAGCTCGCCGGCGTCCCGCATGGCGAGCGCGAGGATCGCCATGACCTGGTCGCCGTCGACCTCGTCGCCGTCGGCGGTGACCGCGACGCAGCGGTCGGCGTCGCCGTCGTGGGCGATGCCGAGGTGGGCGCCGTGCTCGACCACGGCGGCGCGCAGCGCGTCGATGTGGTTGGAGCCGCACTCGTCGTTGATGTTGAGCCCGTCCGGCTCGGCGTGGATGGCGATCACCTCGGCGCCCGCTTCCCGGTAGGCGACCGGGGCGACGTCGGCCGCCGCGCCGTTGGCGCAGTCGACGACCACCTTGATCCCGTCGAGGCGGTGCGGCACGGTGCCGACCAGGTGCTGTACGTAGTGGTCGGCGCCGTCGAGCAGGTCGTTGACCCGGCCCACGCCGGCGCCGATCGGGCGCTTCCAGGCGGTGGTGGCGTTGGCCTTCACCGCCTCCTCGATCCGCATCTCGATCTCGTCGGGCAGCTTGTGCCCACCGGCGGCGAACAGCTTGATGCCGTTGTCCGGCATCGGGTTGTGCGAGGCGGAGAGCATCACGCCCAGGTCGGCCTTGATCTCGGCGGTGAGGAACGCCACCGCCGGGGTCGGCAGCACGCCGACCCGGACCACGTTGGCGCCGGCGCTGGTGAGCCCGGCGACCACCGCCGCCTCCAGCATTTCGCCGCTGGCCCGGGTGTCCCGGCCGACCACCGCGAGCGGCGGATGGCTCTTGTCGGTCTCGGCCAGCGTGTGGGCCGCGGCCACCGCGACCGCCAACGCCAACTCCGGGGTGAGATCCGCGTTCGCCCGCCCGCGTACGCCGTCCGTGCCGAACAACCGGCCCATACCCGCCAACCTCCGTGGAACTGCCGATGAGAGGAGAGAAACGCGGAACGGCCGGTCCGCCTCCCGGAAGGGGAGGCGGACCGGCCGTCCGTCAGAAGTACAAGACGCTTGTGGTGATCAGCGCTTCGAGTACTGGGGAGCCTTACGGGCCTTCTTGAGGCCGTACTTCTTGCTCTCCTTGACCCGGGCGTCACGGGTCAGGAAGCCGGCCTTCTTCAGGGCCGGGCGGTCGTCGGGCTCGCTGACGATCAGCGCCCGGGCGATGGCGAGCCGCAGCGCGCCGGCCTGGCCGGTGGTGCCGCCGCCACGCAGGTTGGCGATCACGTCGAACGCCTCGGGCTTCTCGGCGGTGACCAGCGGGTCCTTGATGAGCTGCTGGTGCACCTTGCTCGGGAAGTAGGCCTCGAGGTCGCGGCCGTTGCAGGTGATCTTGCCGGTGCCCGGGACGATCCGGACCCGGACGATGGCTTCCTTGCGCCGACCCACGGTCTGGATCGGGCGGTCACCACGGGGCGCGCGCGCGACGGGCGCCGGCGCCTCGGTGGCCTCGGGGGCGACCTCGGTGGCGGTGATGTCGGTCATGCTGCTTCCTTCGCCCGCGCTCACTGCGCGATCTGCTTGATCTCGAACGGCACCGGCTGCTGCGCGGTGTGCGGGTGCTCGGCACCGGCGTAGACCTTCAGCTTCTTGAGAAGCTGACGGCCCAGCTTGTTGTGCGGGAGCATGCCCTTCACGGCCAGCTCGATGGCCCGCTCGGGCCGCTTGGTGAGCAGCTCGTCGTAGCCGACCCGCTTCAGACCACCCGGGTAACCGGAGTGGCGGTAAGCAACCTTGGTCTGGCGCTTGTTGCCGGTCAGCGCGACCTTGCCCGCGTTCACGATGACGACGAAGTCGCCCGTGTCGACGTGCGGCGCGAAAGTCGGCTTGTGCTTGCCACGCAGGAGCGTGGCGGCGTGGGTCGCCAGGCGGCCCAGCACGACATCAGAGGCGTCGATGACGTGCCACTGACGCTCGATCTCACCCGGCTTCGGGCTGTACGTACGCACAGGTCTACCTTGTCTCGTCGTCGGTCTGGGGTCGCGCGCCGAAGTGACCAGGAGTACCCAGCCGGACCAGCGCGCACGAACGACCAAGCGTACCTGATGCGGCACGCCTAAGAATGTCGTACAACAGCAGGCAACGATACCCGGCCGCCCTGCGGCAGGTCAAAACGGGGTCGCGCCCCGCGTGGTCTGCGCGTTCGCCATGGCGCAGCTCACACGCCGACCAGCGTACGCGGCCCGGGACGCAGGTAGACCACCCAGGTCACCAGGAAGCAGAGCGCGTACCAGGCGATGAATGCCAGGTAGGCGGCGTCCGCGGTGCCGGAGGTCAGGAACGACTGCCGGAACGCCACGTTCACCAGCACCCCACCGGAGGCGCCGACCGCGCCGGCGATGCCGATCACCGCGCCGGACAGGCGCCGGGCCCGCCGCTGCGCCGCCTCCGGGTCGCCGGTCAGCTCGCTCTCCGCGACGGCCCGGGCCCGGAAGATCGCCGGGATCATCTTGTACGTCGAGCCGTTGCCGATACCGGAGAAGACGAACAGCGCCAGGAACCCGGTCAGGTAGAGCGGGAAGGACCGGTCACGGGCGGCGTACAGCACCAGCGCGGCCCCGGCGGCCATCGCCACGAAGTTCCAGAACGTGATCCGGGCCCCGCCGAGCCGGTCGGCGAGCTGACCGCCCACCGGCCGGATCAGCGAGCCGATCAGCGGCCCGAGGAAGGTCAGCCAGGCCGCGTCGACGGGCGTCGGGAACCGGTCGTGGAACTGGAGCTGGAGCACCTGGCCGAAGGCGAACCCGAAGCCGATGAACGAGCCGAACGTGCCCACGTAGAGCAGCGACATCACCCAGGTGTGCGGGTCGCGGGCCGCCGCGCGCAGCGCGCCCGGTTCGTTGCGCGCCCCCGGCACGTTGTCCAGCCAGCGGGCCGCGGCCAGCGCGGCCAGCACGATCAGCGGCAGGTAGACCGCCGGCACGAGCCGGGGGTACGCGGCGCCGGCCGTCGCCAGCACCGCCAGCCCCACCAGTTGCACAGCCGGTACGCCCAGGTTGCCGCCACCGGCGTTGAGCCCCAGCGCCCGGCCCTTGAGCCGCTCCGGGAAGAACAGGTTGATGTTCGCCATCGACGAGGCGAAGTTGCCGCCGCCGACGCCGGACAGGCAGGCGAGCACCATCAGCGTGGCGTACGACACCCCGGGCTCGATCAGCACGGCCATCGGCACCGCCGGCACGAGCAGCAGCAGGGCGCTCACCATGGTCCAGTTCCGGCCGCCGAACCGGGCGACGGCAAGCGTGTACGGCAGCCGCAGCACCGCCCCCAGCGCGGCCGGCACGGCGGTGAGCAGAAACTTCCCGGCCGGGTCGATGCCGTACTCGGGGCCCAGGAACAGCACCGTCACCGACCAGAGGCTCCACACGGAGAAGCCGACGTGCTCGGCGAAGATCGAGACGTACAGGTTGCGCCGGGCCACCCGGGCGCCGCCGGCCGCCCAGAACGCCGGGTCCTCCGGCCGCCATTCGGTGAGCCGGCCGGCGGTGGTGGCCGGCGGCGGCGTGGGTGCGGAAACGAGCGTGCTCACGGGCGACTCCTCCTCGTCGATGACGAGGCGACGCTCTCAGCCGGTGGTTTCCCCGGCGTGCCCCGCGCGCGTCGGCCCGGCAACGGAGACCGCACGTCCGCCGGACGGCGCCGGTGAGGAGGTCACAGCTCCTGGAGGATCCGCAGCGCTCGACCGACCCGCTGCATGGTCTCGGTGTCGGCCACGTCCACGCACTCGGTGAACCACTTCTTCATCGGTGAGGAGATCCGGTCGGGCATCACCACGTACGCGCCCATCCGCACGGCGAGCGGCGAGTCGCGCAGCAGCGACTCCTCGACCACCTCGGCCACGATCACGATGGGTACCGCCGTGGCGTTGTAGACGTCGGAGCTGATCACCAGACCGAACCGCTCCCGGGCGCCGGAGATGCGCCAGACCTCACCCCTACGCAGCACGCGGACGCCCGCCGAACAGGGCGTCGTCGACGAGCGCGACCTCCTGGGCGTCGGCCAGGGCGGCGGATTCCAGGTCCAGGCCGGCACGGCCGACCGCGTCGGCGTGCGCGGTGAAGACCTCGCGCAGCGCCTTCTCCCGGGCGGCCTGGTCCATCCAGGCGGAGAGGGAGAGGCCTTCCCGCTTGGCGAACCGACGCGCCTCCTCGATCGTCTCGTCGGAGAACGACAGCGTCACCTTGGCGGTCATGCCGGAAGACTACCCATCGGTATGACCGCCAGTCATCCTCGTCCCCGGCGATTGGGGATTAGGACATCGCCAGGTGAAACAACCGAAGCTAGTTGCGGATATTGCACTTGCAAGCGATGATGGAGCAGGTCCGAACGGTTGGGACGACGCAGCGCATCTGCCGCAGGGAGCCGCATGAGCCTCAGCACCGGCATGGCCGCCTCGGTCATGCCCACCGAGGGAGCGGAGCGCCAGAAGGCAGCCGCCATGGAGGAGTTCCTCGTGCGGCACCCCCTTGCCGCAGGCGGGAGGGCGGCCCGCCTCGTCTCGGCGGACGGCGAAGAGGTCGAGGTTCCCGCCCAGATGTTCGACGTCCTCCATCAGATCTCGGCGATGCTCGCCCGCGGCGACGGCGTCGCGATCAGCGCCATCTCCCGCGAACTGACGACGACCGAGGCGGCGAAGCTGCTCGGCATGTCCCGCCCCACACTCGTCCGCCTTCTGGAGAACGAGTCGATCGCGTCCCACCGGGTCGGCACCCACCGGCGCCTCTTTCTCCGCGACGTCCTCGCATTCCGGCAACGGCAGATGGAAGAGCGACGGAAGTCGTACGAGGCCCTGATGTGGGAGTCCGACGCGCTCGGTTTCACCGACGACGTGTAGTTCCCGGCCCGGCCAGGGGGCGCTGGGTAGGGTGTCCACTGTGATCCCCAGCGCCCCACTGGTGTTCCTGGACGCGAACGTTCTCTATTCCAGGACTATTCGCGACTGGGTCAGCCTTCTCGCACTCGAAGGCGATTGCGCCGTCTTCGATCTCCGGTACAGCGAGGACGTACTGGCGGAATGGATGTATCGCTTGCGCCGCAAGCGGCCCGAGCATTCCGAGCAGGCGATCGGCGGGCAGCGACGCCGTTTCGTCCAGGCATTCCCGTACGGCCTCGTCACCGGCTATTCGCCGAACGACGTGCCGTGCCCGCCGGACCCGGACGACCGGCACGTCCTGGCCGCCGCCGTCCACGGCCGCGCCGACATCCTGGTAACCGACGACCGGCGCGCCTTTCCTCCGGGATGCGTACGGGAATCCCTGTCGGTCCTCACCGGCGACGAGTTCCTCAACTGGGTGGCCGACCGTTCGATGCCCCTGGTTCTGCGGGCACTGGCGCGGCAGATCGACTACTACCGGCGCAGCCTGGTCTCCGAGGACAAGGACGCGGTCGAATTGATCGCCCACTTACGCAAGGCCGGCGTACCCCGTTTCGCCGAGCGGCTCGAGAATCACCTCGCCGATCCGTCCGGCCGCTGACCGCCGAAGACGGCGAAGCGCCATTCCTTGAAGAAGCAGTCCACGTCCACCAGTCCCGCCTCGGTCAGCCAGCGGCACTGCTCGGCCACCGGGGCCGGACGGTCGTGCCGCATCCGCTCCCGGGCGGCGGCGATCTCCTCGGCGTCGGAGCCCAGCTCGGCGATCCGCGCCGTCCACACCTCGTCGTAGCGGCGATCCAGCGCCGGGGTCGGTCCGGCCACCTGCTCGGCGTTGACGAACACCCCGCCGGGAACCAGCGCCTCAGCGGCCCGCCGGTACAGCGCCCGCTTGCCGGAGTCGTCGAGGTGGTGGATGGCCAGCGCGGACACCACGGCGTCGTACCGGCCGGCGGGCAGCGGGTCGGCCAGGTCGGCGTGCACCGTGCGGTGCGCCACGCCGCGTTCCTTCAGGTGTCCGGCGGCGACCGCGAGCATGCCGGGTGCGCCGTCCACGAGCGTCAGGCGGACCCCGGGGACTGCTGCGGTCAGCAGCAGGGACAGCAGGCCGGTACCAGCGCCCAGGTCCAGCACCTCGGGGGTACGCCCGGCGGCGAGCGCGGCGCGCAGCGGGGGCGCGGCCACCTCGACGGCGGCGCCGTAGAAGGCGTCGAAGCAGGGCACCAGGCGGCGCCGGGCCTGGTCGTAGCTGCCGGCCACCGCGTCGAACGCGTCCGCCACGCCCATCGGAGCCTCCCGTTATTTGAGACAACTTTCCCATATTGTAAACCCCGCGGAGGACGACGTCACCTACGTGCGGTGTGAAGCGGTCGTGACAGGACCGAAACAGAGCAGACCCGGACCGGAAACCGCCCGACGGCACGCTTTTCCGACATGACAGACGGTGCACGCACGGCGACGCGAACGGGGTCACGCCCCGTCGAGGCCGCTACGCACTGCCCGTACTGCGCGTTGCAGTGCGGCATGGTGCTGCGCGCCACCGGCGACGGTGTCGAGGTCGGCGCCCGCGACTTCCCCACCAACCGGGGCGGGCTGTGCCAGAAGGGCTGGACCGCCGCCGACCTGCTCGACCACCCGGACCGGCTCACCACCCCGCTGCTGCGCGACCGGCCCGGCTGCGAGCTGCGGCCGGCGACCTGGGACGAGGCGCTGGACCGCGTCGCCGCCGGGGTCCGGGACGTGCAGCACCGCCACGGGCCGGACGCGGTAGCCGTCTTCGGCGGCGGCGGGCTCACCAACGAGAAGGCGTACGCGCTCGGCCGCTTCGCCCGGGTGACGCTGCGGACCCGGCACATCGACTACAACGGGCGCTGGTGCATGTCCTCGGCCGCCGCGGCCGGGAACCGGGCGTTCGGGATCGACCGCGGACTGCCGTTCCCGCTGGCCGACCTCGGCCGCGCGGACACGCTGCTGCTGGTCGGCGCGAACCCGGCCGAGACCATGCCCCCGCTGATGCGGCACGTCACCGACCTGCGGGAACGCGGCGGTCGGCTGATCGTGGTCGACCCGCGCGCCACCGCCACCGCCCGCCAGGCCGACCTGCACCTGCAACCCCTGCCCGGCACCGACCTCGCGGTGGCGAACGCGCTGCTGCACATCGCGCTCACCGAGGGCTGGCTGGACCGGGCGTACGTCGCGGAGCGGACCACCGGCTTCGACGAGGTCCGGCGGACGGTGGCCGGCTACTGGCCGGCGGAGGTGGAACGGCTCTCCGGCGTGCCGGTGGCCGACCTGTACGCGACCGCCCGCGCGCTGGCCACCGTGGACCGGGCGGTCGTCCTCACCGCCCGGGGCGCCGAGCAGCACGCCAAGGGGGTCGACACGGTCACCGCCCTCATCAACCTGGCGCTCGCCCTGGGCCTGCCCGGTCGTCCCGGTTCCGGCTACGGCTGCCTGACCGGGCAGGGCAACGGGCAGGGCGGCCGGGAGCACGGGCAGAAGGCCGACCAGCTCCCCGGCTACCGGCGTATCGACGACCCGGCGGCCCGCGAGCACGTGGCCGGAGTGTGGGGCGTCGACCCGGACGCGCTGCCCGGGCCGGGAGTGCCGGCGTACCAGCTCCTCGACGCGCTCGGCACGCCGTCCGGAGCGCGGGCACTGCTGGTGTTCGGTTCCAACCCGGTCGTGTCCGCGCCCCGCGCGACGCAGGTCGAGTCCCGGCTGCGCGCCCTGGACCTGCTGGTGGTGGCGGACTTCGTCCGCTCCGAGACGGCCGAGCTGGCCGACGTGGTGCTGCCGGTCGCCCAGTGGGCCGAGGAGGACGGCACGATGACCAACCTGGAGGGCCGCGTGCTGCGCCGCCGGGCGCTGCGTGAGCCACCTGCCGGGGTCCGTACCGAACTGGAGATCCTCGCCGCGCTCGCCGGGCGGCTGACCGACGGCGGGCCGTCGCTGCCGACCGACCCACGTGAGGTCTTCGCGGAGCTCGGCCGGGCCTCGGCCGGCGGGCCGGCCGACTACGCCGGGATCACCTGGGACCGGATCGACGCCGACACCGGCGTCTTCTGGCCCTGCCCGGACCGGGACGGCCCGGACACCCCCCGGCTGTTCGCCGACCGCTTCCCCACCCCGGACGGCCGGGCCCGGTTCCACGCCGTGACCCACCGGCCGGCCGCCGAGCCGGTGTGCGCCGACTACCCGCTGCACTTCACCACCGGCCGGGTGCTCGCGCAGTACCAGTCCGGCGCGCAGACCCGGCGGGTGGCCGCGTTGCGCCGGGCCGCACCGGGCGGGTTCGTCGAGCTGCACCCGGACCTGGCGGCACGGATCGGCGTGACCGACGGGGCGCCGGTACGGGTGGTCTCCCGCCGGGGTGAGCTGCGCGCACCGGCCCGGCTCAGCACGGCGATCCGGCCGGACACCGTCTTCGCGCCGTTCCACTGGCCCGGCGCGCAACGCGCCAACTCGGTCACCAACGACGCTCTCGACCCGGTCTCCGGGATGCCCGAGTTCAAGATCTGCGCGGTCCGGGTGGAGGCGGCATGAACGAGCGGATCGTCGTCGTCGGCTACGGCATGGCCGGCGCCCGGCTCGCCGCCGAGCTGCACGCGCGCGGCGGGAACCGGCGGATCACAGTGCTCGGGGCGGAGCCGCACCGCGCGTACAACCGGATCATGCTCTCCACGCTGCTCGCCGGGCGCATCGGCGAGCCGGACGTGGAGCTGGTCGAAGCAGTCGGCCCGGGAGTCGAGGTCCGCACCGGCGCGGCGGTCACCGCCGTGGACCGAGCCGCACGGGAGGTGGTCACCGACGACGGCGAGCGGCACGGGTACGACCACCTGGTGCTCGCCACCGGCAGCCGGGCCGCGGTGCCGCCACTACCCGGCCTCGCCCCGCTGCCCGAGCGGGTCGTCCCGTTCCGCACGCTCGGCGACTGCCGCCGGATCCTCGCCGCCGCCGAGGGCGCGCGGCGCGTGACGGTGCTCGGCGGTGGGCTGCTGGGTCTGGAGGCGGCCCGAGGGCTGGCCGCCCGGGGTCTCGACGTGACTGTGGTCCACCCGGTCGGGCACCTGATGGAGCGCCAGCTCGACCCGCCGGCCGGCGCAGTCCTCGCGGGCACGCTCGCCGGCCTGGGCGTCCGGTCCCGGCTCGGGGCGGCGGCCACCGCCGTGACCGCCGACGCCGACGGCGTCCGCCTGCACCTGGGCGACGACGAGACGCTCGCCGCCGACCTGCTGGTGCTCTGCTGCGGGGTACGCCCCGACACCGCGCTCGCCGCGGCGGCCGGGCTCGCCGTCGACCGCGGTGTGGTGGTGGACGACCGGATGCGGACGAGCGATCGGCGGATCTCCGCGATCGGCGACTGCGCGCAGCACGACGGCACGCTGACCGGGCTGGTCGCGCCGGCCTGGGCGCAGGCCCGGGTGGTGGCCGACGTGCTGGCCGGAACGGACCCGCTGGCCCGCTACCGGCCCCGCCCGGCGGTGACCCGGCTCAAGGCGGCCGGCATCGACCTGGCCGCGATGGGCGACGTGGCCGGTACCGGCGAGCCGGGCGGTCCGGTCGAGGAGCTGACCTTCGCCGACCCGGCCCGGGGCACCTACGCCCGGCTGCGCATCCGGGACGAGCGGCTGACCGGCGCGATCCTGCTCGGCGACAACCCGGCGGTCGGCACCGTGGTGCAGCTGTTCGACAGGGGCGCGCCGGTGCCGGCGGACCGGCGTTCGCTGCTGCTCGGCCGGGCGTTCGGCGAGACGCCGGCCGGACCGGCCGCGTCACCGGCGCTGATGCCGGACGCCGCGACCGTGTGCCGGTGCAACGACGTGAGCAAGGGCGCGCTGGTGGCGTGCTGGCGGGCGGGCGCCCGGACGGCGGCGGCGCTGTCCGCGGCGACCCGGGCCGCCACCGGCTGCGGCAGTTGCCGGGACGCGGTGGCCGGCATCGCCGGCTGGCTCGCCGAGGCGGACCCGCAGACAACCGGCGAGGTGCGCGACACGGATGCGGATCGCGAGGCGGTGGAGGTGTCATGAGCGGCAGGCTGGTGGTGGTCGGCAACGGCATGGTGGGGCAGCGCTTCGTCGAGGCGCTGCGGGCCCGGGACACCGACGGGCGGTGGCGGGTCACGGTGCTCGCCGAGGAACCGCGTCCGGCGTACGACCGGGTGCGACTCTCGGCCGTCTTCGACGGGGTGGACGCCGACGAGCTGACTGTGCACACCCCCGACGCAGGAGTGGACCTGCGCCTGGGCGAGCCGGCCACCGGCGTCGACCGGGCACGGCGGGTGGTGACCACGGCAACCGGTGAGTACCCGTACGACGCGCTGGTGCTGGCCACCGGCTCGTACGCCTTCGTGCCGCCGGTCGACGGCACGGACCTGCCCGGCGTGTTCGTCTACCGGACGCTGGACGACCTGACCGCGATCCGGGAGCACGCCCGGGGCCGCCGCACCGGCGCGGTGATCGGCGGCGGGCTGCTCGGGCTGGAGGCGGCGAACGCGCTGCGGCTGCTCGGGCTCGCCACGAGCGTGGTCGAGTTCGCGCCCCGGCTGATGCCGGTGCAGGTGGACGAGGCGGGCGGCGCGATGCTGCGGCGGTACGTCGAGGAGCTGGGCGTCACGCCGTACCTCGGGGTGGCCACCACGGCGCTGCGTCCCGGACCGGACGGCACGGTGGCCGCGCTCGACCTGGCCGACGGGCGCACGCTCGACGCGGAGCTGGTGGTGGTGGCCGCCGGGATCCGGCCGCGCGACGAGCTGGCCCGGGCCGCCGGGCTGCCGCTGGGCCCGCGCGGCGGAGTGCTGGTGGACTCGGCCTGCCGGACCGCCGACGAGCGGATCTGGGCGGTGGGCGAGTGCGCGGCGGTGGACGGGGTCTGCCACGGACTGGTCGCGCCCGGGTACGCCACCGCGGAGGTGGTCGCGGACCGGCTGCTGGGCGGCGCGGCGACGTTCCCCGGCGCGGACACCGCGACGAAACTCAAGCTGCTCGGCGTGGACGTGGCCTCGTTCGGCGACGCGCACGGCGTCACCCCGGGCTGCCTCGACGTGACGTTCACCGATCCGGCCACCCGCGCGTACGCGAAGCTGGTCCTCTCCGACGACGCGCGGACGCTGCTCGGCGGCGTGCTGGTCGGCGACGCGAGCGCGTACCCGGCGTTGCGGGCCAGTGTCGGCGGGCCGCTGCCCGCTCCCCCGCTGGCGTTGCTGGCGCCGGCCGGCGGCGCGGGCGCCGGTGCGGGCGCGTTGCCGGCCACCGCGCAGGTCTGCTCCTGCAACGCGGTGACCCGGGCCGATCTGGACGCGGCGATCGCCGGCGGTGCGACCGACGTGCCGGCGTTGAAGGCGTGCACCCGGGCCGGCACGAGCTGCGGCTCCTGCGTGCCGATGCTCAAGCAGTTGCTGGACGCCGCCGGGGTACGCCAGTCGACAGCGTTGTGCGAGCACTTCGACCACAGCCGGCAGGAGCTGTTCGACCTGGTCCGGGTGCGGGGCATCCGCACGTTCTCCCGGCTCGTCGCCGAGCACGGGCGCGGGAGGGGGTGCGACATCTGCAAGCCGGTGGTGGCCTCCATCCTGGCTTCGCTCGGCACCGGGCACGTGCTGGACGGCGAGCAGGCGTCGCTCCAGGACACCAACGACCACTTCCTGGCGAACCTGCAACGCGACGGCAGCTACTCGGTGGTGCCCCGGATTCCCGGCGGGGAGATCACCCCGGAGAAGCTGATCGCGATCGGCGAGGTGGCGCGCGACTTCCGGCTGTACACGAAGATCACCGGCGGGCAGCGGATCGACCTGTTCGGCGCGCGGGTCGACCAGTTGCCGCAGATCTGGCGCCGGCTGGTCGACGCGGGCTTCGAGTCGGGCCACGCGTACGGCAAGGCGCTGCGCACTGTGAAGTCCTGCGTGGGCGACACCTGGTGCCGCTACGGCGTGCAGGACTCGGTCGGGCTGGCGGTCGCGCTGGAGCTGCGTTACCGGGGCCTGCGCGCGCCGCACAAGCTCAAGTCGGCGGTCTCCGGCTGCGCCCGGGAGTGCGCCGAGGCCCGGAGCAAGGACTTCGGCGTCATCGCCACCGAGACCGGCTGGAACCTGTACGTCGGCGGCAACGGCGGTTTCCGGCCCCGGCACGCCGACCTGTTCGCCACCGACCTGAGCACCGCGGAACTGGTCACCCTGATCGACCGGTTCCTCATGTACTACATCCGCACCGCCGACCGGTTGCAGCGCACCGCCGCGTGGATCGAGGCCATGGACGGCGGCCTGGACCACCTCCGGTCGGTGCTCGTGGACGACTCGCTCGGGCTCTGCGCCGACCTCGACGCGGCGATGGCCCGGCACGTCGCGAGCTACTCCGACGAGTGGCGCGACGTCCTGGAGGACCCGGACCGGCTGCGCCGCTTCACCTCCTTCGTCAACGCGCCCGACGTGCCCGACCCGTCCATCACGTTCACCCAGGAGCGGGGCCAGCCGGTGCCGGCCCGGGGCGCGCCCCCGGACGGCGGACACCGCCGCCAGCCCGTCGTGCTGGGCCTGCCGGAGGTACGCCGATGAGCCCCGTCGTCACGCTGGACTGGACCCCGGTCTGCCCGCTGGACCGGCTCGACCCCGACCGGGGCGTGGCCGCCCTCGTCGACGGCGTACAGGTGGCGGTCTTCCGCACCGCGCACGGCCTGTACGCGGTGGACAACCTCGACCCGGTCGGCGGCGCGTACGTCATGTCCCGGGGCCTGGTCGGCAGCCGGGGCGGGTTGCCCACACTCGCCTCGCCGCTGCACAAGCAGGTCTACGACCTCACCACCGGGCGGTGCCTGGACCTACCGGGCGTGACGCTGCGCCGGCACCCGGTGCGCTGCCGGGACGGCCTGGTCGAGGTGCGGTTACGGCAGGAGGAATGATGCGGGACGAGCTGGCCGGCTTCACCATCGGCGTCACCGCCGACCGGCGGCGCGACGAACTGGCCGCGCTGCTCCAGCGGCGCGGGGCGCGGGTGGTGCTCGCCCCGGCGCTGCGGATCGTCCCGCTGGCCGACGACACCGACCTGCGTGAGGCCACCCGGGCCTGCCTGGAACACCCGCCGGACGTGCTGATGGCCAACACCGGCATCGGCATGCGCGGCTGGCTGGAGGCGGCCGAGGGTTGGGGGCTGGCCGAGCCGCTGCGCAGCACGCTCGCCCACGCGTACGTGGTGTCCCGTGGTCCGAAGGCGACCGGCGCGATCCGGGCGGCCGGGCTGCGCGAGCACTGGTCCCCGGAGTCGGAGAGCTGCGACGAGGTGGTCGAGCACCTGGTCCGGCGCGGGGTGGCCGGCCAGGTGGTAGCGATGCAACTGCACGGCGAGCGGCAGCCCGAATGCGCCGACGCGCTGGTGGCGGCGGGCGCCACGGTGATCGAGGTGCCCGTGTACCGGTGGGCGCCGCCGGCCGACCCGGCGCCGCTGCACCGGCTCATCGACCTGGTGGCCGGGCGTCTCGTCGACGCGGTCACGTTCACCTCGGCCCCGGCGGCCGAGGCGCTGCTGCGGGCGGCCGGGGACCGTACCGAGACGGTGCTGGAGGCGCTGCGCGGCGACGTGCTGGCCGGGTGCGTGGGCACCGTCACCGCCGAGCCGCTGATCCGGCGGGGAGTTCCGGTGAGCGCGCCGAGCCGGGCCCGGCTGGGCGCCCTGGTCCGCACCATCGTCGAGGAGCTGCCCCGGCGCACGGTCTCGGTGAAGGCGGCCGGGCACGTGCTGACGCTGCGCGGGCACGCCGCGGTGGTGGACGGGGAACTGCGCCAGCTGGCGCCGGCGCCGATGGCGGTGCTGCGGGCGCTGGCCGCGTCGCCCGGCAAGGTGCTCTCCCGCACCGCGCTGCTGCGTACGCTGCCGCGCGGTGCCGACGAGCACGCGGTGGAGATGGCTGTCGCCCGCCTGCGGGCCGGGCTGAAGGCGCCCCGCGTGGTGCAGACGGTGGTCAAGCGGGGGTACCGCCTGCGGGTCGACTGACCCGCAGGCGGTCAGCCGACCGAGGCCGGGTAGCCGTGCTCGGCCTGGAGGCGGAGCATCGCGTGCTCGACCACCGTGACCAGCACCTGCTTGACCGAGTCCCGCTGGCGGGCGTCGCACAGGACCATCGGCACGTCCGGGGAGATGGCGAGCGCCTCCCGGACCTCCTCCAGCTCGTAGTGCGGCGCGTCGCCGAAGCGGTTCAACGCCACGACGTACGGCAGCTTGCGGTTCTCGAAGTAGTCCAGCGGCGCGAACGCGTCGGTGATCCGGCGGGTGTCCACCAGCACCGCCGCGCCCACAGCGCCCCGGATGATCTCGTCCCACATGAACCAGAAGCGGGTCTGGCCCGGCGTGCCGAACAGGTAGAGGATCAGGTCCTCGGCCATGGTGATACGGCCGAAGTCCATGGCGACCGTGGTGGTCTCCTTGCCCGGCACCTTCGACGCGTCGTCGATGCCCACTCCGGCCGCGGTCATCAGCGCCTCGGTGGTCAGCGGCTGGATCTCGGAGATCGCTCCGACAAGTGTCGTCTTGCCCACGCCGAAGCCACCCGCGATCACGATCTTCGCGGAGATGATCTCCCGGCCGCGGTTCACCCCGTCGGGGTCATAGTTCGCGAAGTCCACTTAGCACCCTTCCAAGCAGGTTCATCCGCGCCGCGAAACCCGTCGCGGGAGCGGCAGTGTGTAGCGTCAGCAGGCCCTCGGCCACCATGTCGGCGACCAGCACCCGGGTGACGCCCAGCGGCATCCGGGTGTAAGCGGCGATTTCCGCAAGCGACTGCGCCCGGCCCTCACAGACCGAGGAGATGCGGTACTTGTCGTGCCCGGCGAAGCGCGCCTCGGCCGACTGCGTAGGTGTGCTCGACAGCACCGCTTCGAGCGCGATGTTCTGCAGCGGCTCGGTGCGACCCCGGGTGACCGCGTACGGCCGCACCAGCGCGCCACGTGGATCACGTCGCGGGTCCATCTCGCGATCACCTCCCCTCGTTCGGAGCCGCACCGGCTCCGGTCATCAGCTCCCCGGCCCGATCAGGACCGGACCGCATCCCTCGGCAGCGGGACCAGCGCCTGGCCGACCCGCTCCACCAGCAGCGCCATCTCGTAACCCACCTGGCCGACGTCGCAGCTGCGCGCCGCGAGCACGGCCATCGACGAACCGTCGCTGATTGACATCAGGAACAGGTAGCCGCTGTCCATCTCGATGACGGTCTGCAACACCCCGCCGGCGCTGAACATCCGCGCCGCGCCCTCGGTCAGGCTCACCACGCCGGAGGTGATCGCGGCGAGCTGGTCGGCCCGGTCGCCGGGCAGGTCCCGGGAGGAGGCGAGCAGCAGCCCGTCCGCGGACACCGCCACCACGTGCGCGATGCCCGCAACGCTGTCGGCGAAGTTGGTGAGAAGCCACCCCATGTCCTGCATGGCCGCCGGCCTGTTCATCGGTTCGTCTCCTTGGTCGAGGTGCTGTTCAGGTCGGCGCCGGCCGTACGGCCCCGCTGGACGCCACGGTGGTAGGCGGAGAGCAGGCCGCGTACCTCGTCCGGCGTGCGCCGGCTGCGGTCCCGGCCGCTCTTCGGCTCTATCCCGCCGGGCACGAGCTGGGCCTGCGGCACCCGCTTGGGCAGGCCGGAACGGGTGGTGCCGCCGGTGGTGGGCTCCGCGGCACGGCTGGCCCGCGACCAGCCCTCGTCGGCCGCCGTACGCCAGGCCTCCGGGTCGATCGGCGGCGCGGGCGCGGGCTCGGCGGCGGGTGGCGCCGGGGGCGGCGTCGCGGCCGCCGGCGGCGTGGACGGGACCTCCGGCGGGCTGTACGCCGGCGGCGTGGTCGACGTGGTCAGCCCCGACGCCTGGGCCCCGGGGGTGCGAGTGGGCAGCTTCGGACGAGCCGACGCCGCGGGGGGCGCCACCGCGGGGGGTGCCGGCGCGGGCGGCTCGTCGAACGTGGGCCGGGTGAAGATGGTGGTCTCGTCCTCTCCGTGCGAACGGAACCAGACCGCCTCCATCTCACGGAATATCGGCGCCTCGGCCCGCTGCTCGGGCCGGGCCACCACCGGCGTCGCCGGGGTGCTCTCCACCGCTGGCGCCGCGGCGAGCGGCTGGTAGGCCGGAGGTGCGGCCTGGGTCGCGGGTTGCGCGGTCTCGACACCCGGCGTCCGCTTGGGCAGCGGGTCGAGCGCGGGGTACGCCACCGTCGGTCCCCCGGCCGACCAGCCCGCTCCGGAGACCGGAGCCGGTGCGGTGGCGGGCGCCGCGGCCATCGGGGCGGGTGCCGCCACAGTGGGCAGCGCGCCGGTCGCCCCACCGAGCTGTACGGCGGGCGTGGTGTCACGCGTCTCGCCGGGCGTCTGCCACCTGGACGGCGGGGCGGTGGTCGCCCCACGCCACTGGTCCGCGAGCGTCGCGGTGGCCGCGCCCCGCCCGGCGCCGGCCAGCGCGTCGGCGGCGCCGACCTGGCTGAGCGGCGACTGCTCGACGGCGAGCGGCTGACGCGGCCGGGTCAGCGGGGCCTGGCCGCGGTTGGCCGGCAGCACCACCGTCGAGTTCGGCAGCGTGACCTGGGCGACGGTGCCGCCCTCGACGTTGCGGCGCAGCTCGACGCGGATTCCGTAGCGGGAGGCGAGCCGGCTCACCACGGCCAGACCCATCAGCCGGAACGCGGCCACGTCGACCGTCGGCGGCGCGGCCAGCCGCCGGTTGAGCGAGTCGAGTTGGTCGTCACTGAGGCCCAGGCCCCGGTCCTCGATCTGGATCAGCACGTAGTCGCGGATCCGGCGGCCGTCGGCCACCACCGAGGTGTTCGGCGGCGAGAACCGGGTGGCGTTGTCGAGCAGCTCGGCGACCAGCCGGACGACGTCGTTGACGGCGTGCGCGGCGACCGAGATGTCGGTGTCGACGGTGCCGAACTCGATCCGGTTGTAGAGCTCGACCTCGGACTGCGCGGCACGCAGCACGTCGACCAGGAGCGCGTCGTCGCGACGCGGCACCGCCGAGTCGGCGCCGGCGAGCACCAGCAGGTTCTCGTCGTTGCGGCGCATCCGGGTGGCCAGGTGGTCCAGCTCGAACAGCTGCGCCAGCCGCTTCGGGTCCTCCTCGGAACGCTCGATCGCGTCCAGCTCGCCGATCATGCGGTCGACCAGGCTCTGCGAGCGGCGGGCCAGGTTGAGGAACATCGCCGAGACGCTCGTCCGCAGCGCGGCCTGCTCGGCCGCGACCCGGACCGCCTCCCGGTGGACCACGTTGAAGGCCACCGCCACCTGACCGACCTCGTCGCGGTTGCTCAGCTTGATCGGGTCCCGTACCTGCTGGACGATCTCGTCCACGCCACCGTCGCCGATGGCGTTGACGTTCTGGAGCCGGCTCACCGCGTCCGGCAGGTCGTGGTTGGCCACGGCGAGCGCGCCCTCGCGCAGCCGGCGCAGCGAGTCGTTGAGCGAGCGGGCGAGCACCACGGCGAGCGTCACCGCGACCACGAGCGTGAGCAGCACGAGCAGGCTCTCCACGATCGCCTGCCGGATCACGTCGGCGCGTACCTCGTCGGCGTCGGCCAGCATCTCGTCCAGGAGCTGGATCTCGGCCCACCGCATCAGGTCGTCGACCGCGCCGATGGCGACGGACGCCTCGTCGCGGGTGACCGGCGAGGGACGCTCGATCGACCGGGAGATGTCACCGGCGACCCGGTCGGCGAGCTGGACGGCGTCACCGGAGACGGTGCGGTCCACCAGGGCCCGCTGGCTCGGCGTCGCGGTCCGGGAGAAGGTGAGCAGCGCCTCCTGCTGACCGGTGAGCGTGGCCACGAAGGACGAGAACTGTTCCTCGTCGATCCGGCCGCCCTCGAGGGCGGTGAAGGCCACCGCCTGCTCCTCGGCCACCTCGGCCTTGGCGCGGGCGAACGCGGCCACCGCGCGGCGGGCGTCGGCCAGACTCTCCGCGCCCGGCTGCTGGGCCAGCGCGTCGCCGTACGCGACCAGGTCGTCCAGCACGATGCCGTAGCGCAGGCTCGCCTCGGCCACCGGCATCTGCAACCGGTCCAGCACCTCCTGGCGAGTGCCGTTCAGCGTGGACAGGTGCGCGTCGATCACCTTGAGCTGGTTGCTGATCGCGCCCGGCACGTCGCCGAGCTTGCCCCGCTCCTCCTGGTACGCCGCGATGCGCTCGTCGGTCTGGCGCACGCGCAGGTTGTACGCGTCCGGCTTCTGGTTCGGGTCGGCCAGGAAGACCGCCGCCGCCATCCGCTCCTTGTGCAGGTCCTGGGTGAGCGCCGAGACGTCGACAGACACCGCGCTCAACGAACGGACCTGGTCCGCCTCGTACGCGCCCTGGCCCACAGAGATGAGTCGGATAGTTGCCAGCGCGATGACAGCCGCGACCGGAACGACCAGGATGAGGGCGAGCTTGGAGCGGATCCGCGCATCGCGCAGCCTGGGCAGGCGCCGGCGCCGGTTCCGCTGTTCGGCGTTGGGGCTCCCGGGCAGGGTCGTAGGTCCGGTGCTCACGACATCGCCTCCGAGGTTTCTTCCACGCGCGACCCGCTGACCCGTGCCTGGTGCAGCGGCCAGCGCCACGCGCGGCACGGCCGCGATTTCATCAGACGAGATCCTGTTTGGGAAGCCGCAGTGAGGCAGGAAACGGTCGCGGCCGACGCAACCCGGGATCCGATCACCTAATACCTTCTTTTCTCCGACCCCCTGATCAGGGGATGTCACTCCAGAGTGGTCACGCGCATCTGTGCAGTAATTGTTAGTTAATGTTCCGTGGCCCCAGCATGTGGGATGGCTGTCCCGAAACAGCACTCGTCAGCCCGGCTTGACCACAGGCCCCGGCATTGGCAAGGTTTTGCAGGCTTCGCGCACACCGTACGGCAAACCAATCCCGATCCTCCACTGAGGACGGACGAGTGGCGGTGATCGGGCGCCGGCCCGCGCCGCACCTGGAGGACTGAGTTGAGCCCCATCCGCTCCGCGAGCATCGCGGCCCTCGCATCGGCCGTGCTGGCCACCACGCTCACCGGCTGCGGGATCGGCGGGGAACCGCAGGACACCAGCCCGATCGTGATCGCCGCCGACCTGGAACTCTCCGGCGCGTCGGCGCCGGTCGGCAAGGTCTACCAACGGGCACTGCAACTGAAGGTCGAGCAGTTGAACGCCTCCGGCGCGCTGGGTGGCCGGAAGATCGATCTGCGTGTCAAGGACAACCGCTCGGACGCAGCGGAATCCTTGCGGAACATCAATGATTTCAGCGGTGACTCACGCGTGAGCGCCGTCATCATGGGCGGCTGCAACGAATGCGCCGTCGGCGCGGCCCGAACGATCGGTGAGAAGCGCATTCCGACGATCGCACTGGGCTCGTCGAGCGCCATCACCGAGCCGGTGGCCGAGCGCCGATATGTCTTCAAGCTCGCCCCGAACGCCACCGACAGCGCCGCCGCCCTCGCCGCCGAACTGGACCGGCGCAACATCCGCAAGGCGGCGTTGCTGCACAGCGCCGAGGGTTACGGCCAGGAAGGGCTCGCCGCCCTGCGCCGCGAACTGAGCAAGACCTCGGTCAAGCTGGTCGGCAACGAGGCGGTGCGCGCCACCGACACCGAGGTCGGCACGCAGATCAACGAGCTGATCGCCGGCAAGCCGCAGGCACTGGTCCTGTGGACCACGCCGGAGCAGGCGACGCTCGCCGCCACCACCGCCCGGCAGAGCAAGTTCCGCGGCTCGCTGTTCTTCGACGCCACGGCCGCCGGCGACCTCTTTCTGGGCCCGACGGCCCGCTCCACGGAGGAGGCCACGCTGATCTTCACCCAGACCATGGTGATCGACGACGTGATCGCCACCACCCCGGCGAAGGCCGCGCGGCGGCAGTGGTTCCAGGACTACACCGCCCGGTTCGGCGGCTACAACGGCTTCTCCTCGTTCGCGGCGGACGCGGTCCAGTTGATCGCCGACGCCGAGCAGCGGGCGGGCGGCGAGCCGGGCAAGGTCGACCGGGAGGCGCTGCGCGACGTGCTGGAGACCTCGCAGCTCGACGGGCTGTCCGGGCCGATCCGGATGACGCCGGACAACCACTCCGGGCTGATGCCGCAGGCGTTGACGACGCTGGTGGCTCGTGGTGGTCGCTGGCGGCTCGCCGGCTGATCGCTTCTCGCTTTGGGGGTGTGGCCCCACCGCAACCGGCTCCGGGCGGTCAAGCTTGATCCCTGCGCCGGTTGCGGTGGGGCCACACCTGTCGTGGTCGGCCGCCAGCCGTGGGTTGAGGGTGACCTTCAGCGGGCTGAGGTGGTGGCCTTCACCCAGGGCAGGGCCAGGCGCTCGACCACGCTCAGGGCGGCGTAGAGCACGATGCTCATGAGCGCCACCAGCACGATCGCGGCCCAGGCGGTCGCGGTGTCGCCGACGCCGTTGTACTGGAGGATCTGGTAACCCAGGCCCGGGCGGTCGGAGTAGAACTCCCCGATCACCGCGCCGATCGCGGCCAGCGGCATGGCCACCTTGAGCCCGACGAAGATCTGCGGCAGCGCCGCCGGGAAGCGCACCTTGCGGAACGACTGCCACCACGAGGCGTTGAGCGACCGGCCCAGCTCCGCCAGATCCGCCGGGGTGGTGGTCAGCCCGGTCGCGGTGGAGAGCACGATCGGGAAGAAGCAGAGCAGGAACACCATGGTCAGGATGGGTTTCTGCCCCCAGCCCACCGCCACCACGAGCAGCGGCCCGAACGCGATCTTCGGGACCGCGTTCACCGCCACCAGCAGCGGCGCGAACATCCGCTCCACCCGGCTGGAGGCGGCCAGCGCCATCCCGATCAGCACCCCGGCCACCGACGAGAGCAGGAAGCCGAACAGCGTCATCCAGGTGGTGATGCCCAGCGCGGGCAGCAGCACCTCGGTGGTGCTGGTGAGGGACTTCCCCACCGCCTGTGGCGGGGGGAGCGCGGCCGGGTGCACCAGGTTCAGTCCCGAGGTGACCAGCCACCAGGCCGCCACCGCGATCACCAGTCCCAGCGCCGGCAACCCGACCGCCGCCGGGCGTACGGCGATCCCGCGCCGGACCGCCGGGCGCGGCGGCGCCTCCGGCCGGGCCTCGGTCGACTGTGTCAACGTGTCCTCCTCTCTGCACCGGTCGGTGTGACCGGCACGCGAAGGGGGTGCGCCCCACCGGGGTGTCCGGCGGGTCGCACCCCCGTTGGCCCGAGCGGGCCGGTCAGGCCTTCGGCGCGAGGTTGAAGTCGATGATCTGGTCCGGGGTCAGGTTCTGCTTCAGCGCACCGGCGCCCTGGAGCAGCGCGATGCTCTTGGCCACCCGGCCGCTGTCCAGCGTGCCGATCGCGGTGCCGGAGTTGCTCGACCGGACGTACGCGGCCATCAGCTGAAGCTCGGCGGAGGCCGCGGCCGGCACGGCGGCCGGCACGTTCTTCTTCAGGATCTCGGCCGCCTCGTCCGGGTTGGCCAGCGAGTACTCCAGGCCCTTGAGCAGCGCGGCGGTGAACTTCTTCACCATCTCCGGCTTCTCCTTGGCGATCTTCGAAGACGTGATCAGCGCGTTGCCGTAGAGGTCCTGCATCACGTTGCTGTACGGCAGGACGACCGGCTTCTTCTTGGTCACCGTCTCCACCGTCGGCTGGCCGACGACGAACTGGCCGATGCCGTCCACCGAGCCCGAGCCGAGCATGCCGATGAGGCCCTGCGCCTCACCGTTGACCCAGGTCACCTTGCTGCCGTCGATGCCGGCGAGCCGGGCGTACGTCGGGAAGAGGTTGCGCACGACGGACGTCGGGGTGTCGGCGAGCTTCTTGCCCTCGAGGTCCTTCGGGGTGGCGATGTTCTTGCCCTCGACCGTGACGATCGCGGCCATGGTGCGCTGCTGGATCGCGGCCACCGCCACGAAGTCCTTCGCCTGGCCGTTGCCGAGCTGGAGGATGCCACCGGTCAGGTCGATCGGGCCGAAGTCGGCCTGGCCGCCGGTGATGGTCTGGATCACGGAGCCGGTGCCCTGACCGGGCTTGATGTCGACGTCGAAACCGGCCTCCTTGAAGAAGCCCTTGTCCTTCGCCACCCAGGCGTAGGAGTCACGCCCGAAGTTGCCGAACGAGGTGAGGTACGTCACCTTTTCCAGCGCCGCGCCGTTGCCGCCGCCGCTCTCGGACTTCTCCGAGTCGCTGCTGCAGCCGCCCACCAGGGCGAGGGCGGTGGCCAGAGCCGCGGCGGCGACCGTACGGGTCAGCCTTCTCATCAGTGCACCATGTCCTTTCCGACCAGGACTTCTTCGCCGGTCGGGTCGTGGGTCCGACGGGGTCGGCAAGTGGGTTCGGCCGACTGGACCGTCGTGAGGGGACTCTTCGCGCGCAACAGCGTACGAGAAGGCAGATGACCTGCCGCCGCCGTCCCGGTTGCGGAACGGAAACGAAGTTGCGTGACGGAAAGTGGACTGACGTCCACCCCGGACAGTGCTATAAGCACCGTCCGCTACGCTAGCCCGGCTCGCATTAGGGACGACGTGGAAGGGAGCGGGCGGGAGATGATCCGACTGTCCGGGGTGTCCCGCACCTTCGACGGCCGTTCGGGGCGGGTGGAGGCGTTGCGCGGCATCGACCTCGACGTCGCCGAAGGCGAGTTCGTCGCCGTCCTCGGCCGATCCGGCTGCGGCAAGTCCACGCTGCTGCGCATGATCGCCGGGCTGCTGCCGGTCACCGGCGGTGAGATCACCGTCGGCGGTACGCCGATCACGAAGCCCCGCCGCGACGTGGCGATGCTGTTCCAGCGGCCGGCGCTGCTGCCCTGGCGCTCGGTGCTGGACAACGTGCTGCTGCCGGTGGAGATCTTCGGCTGGCGCCGCGCCGAGCACCGCGACCGGGCCCGCAAGCTGCTGGAGATGGCCGGGCTGGGCGGCTTCGAGAAGCGCCTCCCGCACGAGCTGTCCGGCGGCATGCAGCAGCGCGTGTCGCTGTGCCGGTCGCTGATCGGCTCGCCCCGGGTGATGCTCATGGACGAGCCGTTCTCCGCGCTCGACGCGCTCACCCGTGAGGAACTCTCCGGCGAACTCCAGCGGGTGCACATGGAGACGAAGGCGACGATCGTCTTCGTCACCCACTCGATCGACGAGGCGGTGCTGCTCGCCGACCGGGTCGTCGTGCTCAGCCCGCGCCCCGGCCGCATCCGCGAGGTGGTCGAGGTGAACGTCCCCCGGCCCCGCACGCTGGGCCGCCACGAACACCTCGCCGACGTCGCGCGGATCAGCGCCGAGCTGCACGAACTGCTGATGGAACGGGACGCCCCCGTCCTACCCGTCGGAGGACGGTGACCATGCGGGTCTCGGTGTTCACCGAACCGCACCGCGGAGCGGACTACGACGACCAGCTCCGGTTCGCCCGGCTGGTCGAGGAGGCCGGCTTCGAGGGCTTCTTCCGGGCCGACCACTACCGGGCCATGGGGGACGAGCCGGCGCTGCCCGGCCCCACCGACGCCTGGCTGACGCTCGCCGCGCTGGCCCGGGAGACCTCCCGGATCCGGCTCGGCACGCTGGTCACGTCCGCCACGTTCCGGCTCCCCGGACCGCTGGCCGTCATGGTCGCCCAGGTCGACCGGATGAGCGGCGGCCGGGTCGAGCTGGGCATCGGCGCCGGATGGTACGAGCGCGAGCACACCGCGTACGGCATCCCGTTCCCGCCGGTGAGCGAACGCTTCGACCGGCTCGCCGAGCAACTGGAGATCGTCACCGGGCTGTGGCGCACCCCGTCCGACGAGACGTACAGCTTCACCGGTGAGCACTACCGCCTGGTCGACGCGCCCGCGCTGCCCAAGCCGGTGCAGCAGCCCGGCCCGCCGGTGATCGTCGGCGGACGGGGACCGAAGCGCACGCCCGACCTGGCCGCCCGCTACGCCGACGAGTTCAACATGCCGTTCAAGAGCGTGGCCGAGACCGCCGCCGCGTACGAGCGGGTGCGGGAGGCGTGCGACCGCGCCGGGCGGGACGCCTCCGGCCGCGCGCCGCTGACGCTCTCCGCCGGCATCGTGGTGGCGATCGGACGCACCGACGCCGAGGCGCAGCGGCGGGCCGCGCCGCTGCACGTCACGAGCGCGCTGCCGCCGGAGGACCCGGTGGTCGGCTCCCCCGCCCAGCTCGTCGAGCGGATCGGCGAGTTCGCCGCGATCGGGACCACCCGGGTGCACCTGCGCCTGATCGACTTCGACGACCTCGACCACGTGGAGCTCATCGCCGCCGAGGTGCTCCCCCGACTGGACGGACCACGATGACCGAACTCTCCGCCGACCTCGAACTCGGCCCGGTGGGCCAGGAGATCGTGTACGAGAACGACCGCGTACGCGTCTGGCACATCCGGCTGGAGCCGGGTGAGCGGCAGCCGCTGCACCGCCACGACCACCCGTACCTGGTGGTGGCGATCCAGGGCGCCAAGAACGTGGTGCAGACGATCGACGGCACCACCATCGACGCCGACGAGCCGACCGGCGGCGTGGTCTACCGGGACCCGGGCGCGGTACACATGCTGACGAACGTCGGCGACACCACCTACCTCGCCCGCCTGGTCGAGCTGAAGTAGCCACGCCGGCAGGTTCGCCGCGCCGCGCGGCGGCAAGGTGGCGATCGGGGGCACCGGGCCGTAACGTGCCGGACATGGCCTTTCGGACGTGGGGCAGGCTGCTGCTCACGGCGCTCGGCGTGAGCGTACTGGCCGGGGCCGGCCAGTTGGGCATCGCGTACGGCTTCGGAGTCGTACGCCTCGACGGCGCGTTCGTCGACGTCTCGGTCAACCGGTGGCCCGCCCAGCTCGTCTGGGTGGGCTGGTTCGCCGCGGTCGCCACGGTCGCCGGAGCCGTCCTCACCGAGCGCTTCGCCCGCCGCGACGACGATCAGGGCGGCACCACCGAACTGCTGTCCATCGCCGGCGTGAGCGCGCTCGGCGCGATGGTGGTCGCCCCGCTGTGCATGCAACCGGCCCGCGCGGCCGAGCTGGGCGGATCCGTCGACCCGGTCTGGGCCGCCGGCATCTGCGCCGCCCTCGGCGCGGTGGTCGGAGCGGGCGCCGCGATCGCCGTACTGCTCAAGCCGCCGTTCGGCTGGGGCGTGGCGATCACCGCCGGGATCGTCTGGCTGATGGCGCTGCTGTCCGTCGCGCCCACGATCGTCTCCAGCCGCCCGCTGGCCACGGTACGGCTCGGCGTCCTCGAACCCTCCTGGCTGGATCCGGAGGCGGCGCAACGCCTGTCCATGCTGCTGCTGCCGGTGCTCGCGCTGCTGGCCGGCGGGGCGGTCGGCGTACTCGCGCGCCGGGCCGAATGGCCGCCGCTCGTCGGCGGCGCGGCCGGGGCGGCCGGTCCGGTTCTCGTCGCGTTCGCCTACCTGACCGCCGGTCCCGGCTCGGCGACCGACCGCTACCAGGTCGCGCCCTACTACGGCGCGCTGATCGCCGTGATCGCCGGTGCGCTCGGCTCGACCGCCACCACTGTGCTGCCCCGGCCGGTCACCGCCACCGGTGATCCCGACGCCGTCGAGGCCACCGACATCCTCGCGCCGCTGCCGCACTCGTCCACTTCCACTCCGGCCGTCCCGGCCGTCCCGCCCACGCCTCCGGTGACCAGCGGCGCCGCCGCGCCGGCGCACTGGAACTGGCCGGAGCCCGGCGGCTCGGCCACGACGTCGGCTCCGGCTGCCGATACCGGGCTTCCCGCCGCCGACCGTGCCGCCGACCGTCCGGCCGGCGTCGACACGAGCCGCGGCCAGCCCATGCCGGGCCTGCTGCCCCCGGGGCGCCGGACCTCGGCCATCGACGTCCTCGCCGCGAGCCGCCCCGACCCGGTCCCAGGCACGGCACACACGGACAGCACCGGCGAGGCGGTCACCACGGACCGCACAGCCACCACTGATCGCGCGGCCACCGTCGAGCGCTCCTCCGGCACCTCCACCACCGCTGCGTCCGGGCAGGCGACCGCCGTCCCGGCGGACAGCGAAGCCGTCTCCGCCACCGCCTCGGACACCAGCTCGACAGCCGGGACGGACGATGCCGCACCGGAACCGGCACCGGCGGCGACCGCGCCACGGGTGACCCGGCCACGCCGTACCCGCACCAGCCGGTCCGGCGGGACAGCCGACGGATCGACGTCGCCCGCCGACGACAGCACTGGCACCACCTCGAAGGACGCGTCACCGGTCACCGGCGGCACGACCGAGAGCCACGTTCCCGGCCCGCGTACGGACAGCGGCGCCCTCGCCGGACCGGTCCCGGCCGACACGGACGGCGACACCCCCGCCGCGCCACCGACCGGTTCCACTGCCGGAACCGGTCGCTCCACCCGCTCCCGGCGCCCCCGCAGCCCGAAGGCCGGACCGCGCACCAGCGCCCCGGCCTCGCCCGAGTCCGGCCCGGCCGATACCGCGCCGACGACGCCGAGCGGGCAGACCGATGCTCCACCGACGACGCCGAGCGGGCAGACCGACGCCAGGTCGACGACGCCGAGCAGCCCGGTCGAGGCCGCGACGACGGCGACCGGCGGGCGGACCCGATCGGCCCCGGACGTCACGAACACCGCCCCGATCCCGCCGGCCCCCAACCCGGCCCGGGACGACGCCGGCACCACCTCGGCACCGGGCCGCGCGGACTCCGGCACGCCTACCGGTTCCCTCGGCAGCCCGGCTTCCCGCACCGACTCCCCCACCGGGGAGGTCGCATCGTCCGGGCCTACCGGACGCAATTTCTTCTTCGACGATCCGGTGCCGGCGCCGGCGTCCCGGCCCCGGTTCCCGATGTTCGAGGACGTCACCGGAGCGCCCGGCGAGGTGCGCCCGGCCTGGCCGATCACGCCGGCGGCCCGCCCGCACCGCGCCACCACCGAACCGGACGCACCGCCCCGCGACGGCGCGGAGGCGAACATCCCGGCCGAGCCGGCGCCGCGCCCCCGCCACCGGGGCCTGCCCGAGCCGGGCGCGAGCACCGGTTGGGACGCGCTCGCCACGAACGCCCGTCCCGCCGGGCCGCTGTCCAGGCCGGAGGCAGGGACCGCAGGGCCGGTCGCCCGGCCGGAGCCGGAGGCGTCCGCCGTACCGGCCGAGGCCGGTCCCGCGCTGCCGGAGGCCACCTCGGCGGAGACGGAGACGGACTTCCGGCGCGGGCGGCACGCTGAACCGGACGACGTCGACGCGCCCGCCGGGAAGTCGAAGGCCCGGCGCGGCCTGTTCCGGCGCAACCGGGCCAAGAGCGAACCGGAGCCGGCCGACCGTACGGCCGAGCCGGGTGACGCCGCCGACGACGAGTACGTCGACTGGGTCGCCGGTCTCGCCTCGGACGACAACGCCGACGACGCCCGCTCGCTGCGTACCGGACGGCACCACCGCGACTGAACGGGCACCGGGACGGGCCGAATCACACGGCCCGCCCCGGCCTCGCTCACGCCAGCGGCAGGTAGACCCGTGACCCGGAGGCGACGAACTCCTCCGACTTGCCGCGCATGCCCCGCGCCGCGTAGTCCTTCAGCTCCTGTGTGATCTTCATGGAGCAGAACTTCGGCCCGCACATCGAGCAGAAGTGCGCGGTCTTCGCGGGCTCGGCGGGCAGCGTCGCGTCGTGGTACGACCGCGCGGTCTCCGGGTCGAGCGCCAGGTTGAACTGGTCGGACCACCGGAACTCGAACCGGGCCTTCGACAGCGCGTCGTCCCACGCCTGCGCGCCGGGGTGGCCCTTGGCCAGGTCGGCCGCGTGCGCCGCGATCTTGTACGCGATCACGCCCGCCTTCACGTCGTCGCGGTCCGGCAGCCCGAGGTGCTCCTTCGGGGTGACGTAGCAGAGCATGGCGGTGCCGAACATGCCGATCATCGCCGCGCCGATCGCGGAGGTGATGTGGTCGTACGCGGGCGCGACGTCGGTGGTCAGCGGACCGAGCGTGTAGAACGGCGCCTCGTGGCACCACTCCTGCTGGAGGTCCACGTTCTCCTTGATCTTGTGCATCGGCACGTGCCCGGGGCCCTCGATCATCACCTGCACGTCGTACTCCCAGGCGACCTTCGTCAGCTCGCCGAGCGTGCGCAGCTCGGCGAACTGCGCCTCGTCGTTGGCGTCCGCGATGGAGCCGGGGCGCAGGCCGTCGCCGAGGGAGAACGTCACGTCGTACCGGGCCAGGATCTCGCACAGCTCGGCGAAGTTCGTGTAGAGGAAGTTCTCCTCGTGGTGCGCCAGGCACCAGGCCGCCATGATCGAGCCGCCCCGGGACACGATGCCCGTCACCCGGTCCACCGCGAGCGGCACGTACGGCAGCAGCACCCCGGCGTGCACAGTCATGTAGTCGACGCCCTGTTCCGCCTGCTCGATGACCGTCTCCCGGAACACCTCCCAGCTCAGCTTCACCGGGTCGCCGCCGACGGACTCCAGCGCCTGGTAGATCGGCACCGTGCCGATCGGCACCGGCGCGTTCCGCACGATCGCCTCGCGCGTCTCGTGGATGCGCTTGCCGGTGGACAGGTCCATCACGGTGTCCGCGCCCCACCGCGTCGCCCAGGTCAGCTTCTCCACCTCCTCGGCCACCGACGAGGTGACCGCCGAGGTGCCGATGTTGGCGTTGACCTTGACCAGGAACGCCTTGCCGATGACGGCCGGCTCGCACTCCGGGTGGTTGACGTTGAGCGGCAGCACGGCCCGCCCGGCCGCGATCTCGTCCCGCACGAACTCCGGCGACACCGACTCCCGGATCGCCACGAACTCCATCTCCGGCGTGACGATTCCGGCCCGGGCGTACGCGAGCTGCGTCGGCCGCTTCCCGTCCACGCCCGCCAGCGGGGTGCCGGCACCGCGTACCGGGGCGACGTCGCCGCGCTCGGCGATCCACGGCCCGCGCAGCGCGGGCAGTCCCACCTCCGGGTCGGAGCCGGGACCGGAGGTGTCGTAGAGCCGTACCGGAGGGTTGTCCCCGGTCAGCGCCACCTCGGCGAACGGCACCCGGATGTCCGGGCGTGACCCTTCCACGTACACCTTGCGACGTGCCTGCATGCCAGCCTCCCTGTCGCTCATGCGGACCAGCCGAAGTGGTCCAGCGGGCCGCGTCCCGCGCCCAGCTCCCAGGTCCGCGCGCCGGTCAGCGCGCGGGTGACGTACTCCTTGGCGGCCGCCACCGCGACCGGCACCGCGTCGCCCGCGGCGAGCCGGACCGCGACGGCGGCCGAGAACGAACAGCCGGTGCCGTGGTTGTGCCGCGTGTCCACCCGGGGCGCGCGCAGCAGCCGCGTCGTCCCGCCTCCGGCCAGCACGTCGACCGACTCGCCGTCGGCGTCCACGTCGCCGCCCGTCACCACCACGAACGCCGGGCCGCGCGCCGCAAGCACCTCGGCCGCCGCGACCATCTCCTCGACGGTGCCCACCGGGCCTCCGGTGAGGGCCGCGGCCTCCGCGCAGTTGGGCGTCGCCACCTCCGCGTACGGCAGCAGCCGCTCGACCGCCTCCACCACGCCGAGCCGGTGCCCGCTCGTGGCGACCAGCACCGGGTCGACGACCAGGTGCGGCAGGCGCCCGGCCCGGGCCGCCTCGGCCACCGCGTCGGCGACCGCCGGGGTGCCGAGCATCCCGGTCTTCACGGCGCGGACGTCGAAGTCGCCGAGCACGCTGTCCATCTGGTCGCGCACTGTCTGCGGAGGCAGCGGCAGGACGGCGTCCACGCCCCTGGTGCTCTGCGCGGTGACCGCGGTGAGCACGCTCGTGCCGTACGCCCCGAGCGCGGCGAACGTCTTGAGGTCGGCCTGGATGCCTGCTCCCGCTCCGGAGTCGGAGCCGGCGATGCTGAGAACTGTTTTCGGCGTCACGTGTCTTCTCCGGTGGTTGCGGTTTGGGGCTGCGGCCGACCGTGCCCACTCCGGGCGGTCAGGCTTGATCCCTCCGTGGTCACGGTCGGCCGCAGCCCTTCTCGTGCGGGCCTTCGTCGGATCGCGCGGGGTGGGTGCGCGTCAAGCGGGTGGCCGCCTCCTGGAAGGCTCTGCCCAGCGTGGTGGCGGTTTCTCGCGGGTCCTTCGCGCGCATGATCGCGCCCAGGACTGCTACTCCTGTTGCTCCTGCCTCGACGCATGCGGTGACCTGGGCGGGGGTTTCGATGCCGCCCAGTGCGAGCACCGGCACGGGGCTGACCGCGATCAGCTTGCGTAACCCGGCCGGGTGCAGCGCTGGGCCGTAGCCGGGTTTTGTCCTTGTCTCGTAGACCGGGGACAGCGTCGCGTAGTGCTCGGTGGTGAGCCGGGCCAGCTCGGCGGCGTCGTGGCAGGAACGGCCGACCAGTCCGACGGCGGGCGGCGGGTACGGGCCGGCGGCGGGCAGGTGCACCGCGTCCCCGTCGAGCGGATCCGGTCCGGCGACGACGAGCGTGCCGCAGGCCTCGGCGAGGATCGCGCGCAGGTCGGCGGCGAGCGCGAGGCGCTCGGCGCGGGGCAGGTCCTTCTCCCGCAGCACCACCCACCGCACTCCCCCACCGACGGCACCCGCGACCACGTCGACGAGCGTCCTCCGGGCCACCCGCCGGTCGGTCAGCAGCACGATCCCGGTCGGCCCGGCGTAGATCTTGGTACCCGGCCGCCCCTCGGAGGGCGCGCGCGTACCAAGATCGCCGGGAACGGTGACGCGTGAAGCGGTCACAGGTCGGGCCGTCCCTCGTCGGGCGTGGACGCCAGCGCGTGGAAGCGGCGGGCGATGCGGCCCGCGCCGTACGCGAGGCGGCCCGCCTCGACCGCGTACCGCATCGCCGTGGCCATCGCCACCGGCTCGGCGGCCCGGGTCACGGCGCTGGCCAGCAGCACCGCGTCGCAGCCCAGCTCCATGGCGAGCGCGGCGTCGGAGGCGGTGCCGATGCCCGCGTCGAGCACCACCGGCACGTCGACCGCCTGCCGGATCAGCCGGATGTGGTGCGGGTTGCCGATGCCCAGCCCGGAGCCGATCGGCGACCCCGCCGGCATCACCGCCGCGCATCCCACGTCGGCCAGCCGCCGGGCCAGCACCGGATCGTCCGACGTGTACGGCAGCACCGTGAACCCGTCCGCCACCAGCTCCTCGGCGGCGCGCAGCAGCTCCACCCCGTCGGGCAGGAGCGTGCGCTCGTCGCCGATCACCTCCAGCTTCACCCAGTCGGTGTCGAACGCCTCCCGGGCCAGGTGCGCCGTCTTCACCGCCTCGACGGCGGTGCGGCAGCCGGCCGTGTTCGGCAGTAGCCGTACGCCGCACCGCTCCACCAGGTCGAGCAGGCCGCCCGACCCGCCGGGCGTGGTGTCCACCCGGCGCAGCGCCAGCGTCACCAGCTCGGTGCCGGAGGCGCGGATCGCCTGCTCCAGCACGTGCAGGTTGGCCGCGCCGCCGGTGCCGAGGACGAGCCGGGAGCCGAACGCGACCCCACCGATCTCCAGCGTGGACATCCGCTCACCCGCCCTGGGTGGCGCTGAGCACCTCGACGCGGTCGCCGTCGCGCAGCACGCTCGCCGGCCAGCCGCCGCGCGGCACCACCTCGCCGTTCACCGCGACCGCGAGCCCGCGCTCCCGGTCGGTGACGGTGCGGACCACCTCGGCGACGGTGACGCCCTCGGGCAGCGTCCGGCCGGTGCCGTTGACGATCAGTTCCACGTGCGCTCCTTCCCGAAGCGGTCCGGGGTGAATGGGGCGAGCGCGGGGTCCGGCTCGCCGGTGACGACCAGTTCGGTGACCAGGTCGGCGGTGACCGGGGTGAGCACGATGCCGTGCCGGTGGTGCCCGGTCGCGGCGAGCACGCCCGGCTGCCCGGGCAGCGGCCCGATGATCGGCGCGTTGTCAGGCGTACCGGGGCGCAGCCCCGCGACGGCCTCCACCAGCTCGTACTCGACCAGTTCCGGCACCAGCTCGGCGGCGGCGCGCAGCAGCGTCAGCACGCCACCGGCGGTGACCTCGGTGTCCGCGCGCTCCTCGACTGTCGCCCCGACGACGACCTCGCCGCTGTCCCGGGGCACCAGGTAGACCGACTCGCTGTCCGCGTACCCCCGGATCACGTGCCGGAAGCCCGGCGGACCGCCACCGGGCGCGCGCAGCCGCAGCACCTGGCCCTTCACCGGCCGGACCGGCAGGCCGGTCAGCGCCGCCGCGCCGCAGCCGGCCGCTACCACAGTGATCCGTGCGTCCACCTCGGACAACGCGCCGACCCGGGCCGGGCGCAGCTCCACGCCGGCGCGCTCCGCGGCCGTCCGCAACGCGGCGACCAGCCGCCGCGGGTCGACCTGGTGGTCGCCGGGGGCCACCGCGCCGCCGCGCACACGCGGCGCCAGCGCCGGCTCGCGGTCGCGCAGCTCCGAAGGACGCAGCGGCGTGATCGGCAGCCCCAACCCCTGTTGGTACGACCACAGCCGCCCCGCCTCGGCCAGGTCGTCGGCGGTGAGCCCGACGACGAGCGTGCCCTCGGTGCGGTGGCCGATGTCGACGCCGCTCGCCCCGGCCAGCTCGGCCGCGAAGCCGGGCCAGCGGGCGGCGGACTCGACGAGCAGCGCGGTCAGCTCGTGCTCACCGAAGTACGCCTCGGCGACCGGCGACAGCATCCCGGCGGCCACCGAGGAGGCACCCGACCCGGGCCGGTCGTCGTGCACCACCACGCGCAGTCCGCGTTGCGCGCACCGCCACGCGATCGCGAGTCCCACCGGGCCGGCGCCCACCACCGCCACGTCGGCCGGGCTCATCGCGTCAGCGCCCGCATCAGCTCGGCGGTGGCCTGCCCCGGGTCGGCGGCCAGGCTGAGCGCGCCGACCACCGCCACCCCGTACGCCCCGGCAGCCCGCAGCGCCGGGACGCCCGCGGCGGTCACCCCACCGATCGCGATCACCGGCACGCTCACCGCCTCGGCGACCGCGCGTACCCCGTCGGGGCCGATCGGGTCCGGCAGGCCCACCTTGGTGGTGGTGACGTGGCACGGGCCCACGCCCAGGTAGGTCGCGCCCGCGTCCACCACCGCGCGGGCGCGCACCGGCTCCCGGGCGGTCGCGCCGAGCACCGCGTCCGGGCCGAGCACCCGGCGCGCGGCGGCCACCGGCAGGTCGTCCGCGCCGACGTGGCCACCGGCGGCGTCCACCGCGAGCGCCACGTGCAGCCGATCGTTGACCAGGCAGCGCGCCCCGTACGGCCGGCACGCCTCGGTCACGCGGCACGCCAGCTCGTACGCCTCCCGGTCGGTGGCGTCGTCCTCCACGCGCACCTGTACGACGAGTTCGGCGCCCGCCACGGGCAGGGCGGCACGCAGCACGGCGAGCGGGTCACGCCCCGGCCGGGTGTCGGTGATGAGATGCAGTCGTCCCAGGGACAGCACGGCAACGCTCCTCCCTGCGCCGGCATTACCCGGATCAGGTTCGACGGTCGGGGGCTCCCAGCCCCCCTCTCAGCCCGGTCCGCACCGGGCTCCCGTGGGTCACTTGCGGCCTACCGTACGACGCCTCCCGCCCGTACGGAAGCCCGGGGGAGGTTTTTCCCAGGAACCGTTCACATGCCGTACCGGGGCAACGGGTGACCGTCTCGTCACGACACGCTGCCGGGATGTCCGTTCCCGCCCATGTCCCGCGCCGCCTGGCGATCCTGCCGTTCCGGGGCAGCCGAGCCGTCTCCGAAGGGCTGCTCACCTGGACGATGCTGCGCGGTCCGACGTGGATCCGGCTGCTCCCGGACGTGTACGTGCACCGGGACGGACACCGCGCCGACGAGCACCGGATGTGGTGCGAGGCGGTGGCGTTGCGCCTGCCGCCGGGTGCCGTGCTGGCGGGACGCAGCGCCGCCTGGTTGTTCGGCGCGGACGTGCTCACCCGCGACGCGCCGGTCACAGTCCTGCTGCCGACTGCCGCTCGGCTGCGACCGCACCCACGTTTGCGGGTGGTCCGGTCGCCGCTGCCGGAGCGGGACCGCACCCTCGCCGGCGGGCTGCCGGTCACCACGCCGCTGCGTACCGCGTTCGACCTGGGTCGACAGGGCTCGCTTGCCGAGGCGCTGGTCGCCGTCGACGCGCTGCTGCGTCGCCGGGTCGTGAAGCTGCCCGTCCTGCGGGCCTACGCCGCCGACCGGCCGGGCTGGCCGGGCGCTCCGCTGTTGCGCGAGGTGCTGGCGATGGCCGAGCCGTTGAGCGAGTCCCCCATGGAGACACGGCTACGGCTGCTCCTCCTCGACGCCGGCCTCGGCCCGCTCACCGCCCAGCACGAGGTGCGTGCCGGCGGGCGCTTCGTGGCCCGGGTGGACCTGGCCTGGCCGGCACTCCGCCTCGCGGTCGAGTACGACGGCGACCACCACCGGCAGCGGGCGCACTTCCGGCGGGACGTCGCACGCCTGAACGCGCTCCGCTCGGCCGGGTGGCTCGTGCTCCGGTTCACCGCCGACGACGTGCTACGCCGTCCCGACGCGACTGTCGCCCTGGTGCGCCAGGCCCTGGCAGAACGTCGTGCCACCGCAGCAGGCCACTGATCCGTGCCCGCCCGCCGGGTTGCCGGGTTGCCCGAACACCACGGGCGTCGGCCCGCTCGCAGACACCCATGGCGTTCCACTCATCGTCAGAATCAGCCGCTGGTGGAACGCCATGGGTGTCTCAAGGCCCTCTTGACACCCATGACGTTCCACTCGTCGTGAGCGCTGCCTCTGGGTGGAACGTGATGGGTGCCTGACGCGCGGGCAAGCCCCGACGAGCGAGCGCACGCCCGACGCGCGGGCGGACCGAACGCGCGGGCGGGCGTGTCGGTACCGGCAGGGGCGGTCAGAGGATGGCGTCCAGGGCATCCAGGTCCTCGTCGCTGGGCTGCCAGGTGCCGGCTTCGGCGTTGGCCTTCACCTGCTCGGGAGTGGTCGCGCCGGCGATCACCGAGGTGACCGCGGGACGGGCCGCCAGTCCACCGATGGCGACCTGGAGCATGCTGATCCCGCGCTCGGCCGCGTACGCCTCGATCGCCTCGATGACGTCCCAGCGGGCGGCGGCCAGCCGCTCGGCGTACCGGCCGCCTCCGGCCAGGCGGCTGCCCGCCGGGGGTGCCTCGCCCCGCTTGTACTTGCCGGTGAGCAGCCCGTTGGCGAGCGGGAAGAACGGCAGCATGCCCAGGCCGAACCGCTCGCAGGCCGGGATCACCTCGTCCTCCACCCCGCGCTCCACCAGCGAGTAGTGGTTCTGCGCGGAGATGAACCGGGTACGCCCCTGCGACGACGCGGTCCAGTCGGCGTCGGCGATCTGCCACCCGGCGAAGTTGGAGTTGCCCAGGTAGCGCACCTTGCCGGCGGTCACCAGGTCGTCCAGCGCGGCGAGCGTCTCGTCGATCGGGGTGCCCGGGTCGGGCTCGTGCATCTGGTACAGGTCGATGTGGTCGGTGCCGAGCCGGCGCAGCGACGCCTCGACGGCGCGGGCGATGTAGCGGCGGGCGCCCCGGGCGCCGTGGTCCGGCCCGTTCGCGCCGTTCATGTCCATGCCGAACTTGGTGGCCACCACCACGTCGTCGCGGCGGCCCTTGAGCGCCTGGCCGAGCAGTTCCTCGGAGGCGCCCTGCGGCTCACCGTAGATGTCGGCGGTGTCGAAGAAGTTGATCCCGGCGTCGAGCGCGGCGTCCACCACCGCACGGGTGCCGTCGAGGTCGAGTTTGCGGCCGAAGTTGTTGCAGCCGATACCGACCACTGACACCACGAGCCCGGAGTCGCCCAGCCGGCGATAGGTCATCTCACTCACGAGATCCACCCTATGCCCGCTCCCCGGGGGCCACCC
Organism: Micromonospora sp. AMSO1212t; assembly: GCF_008868145.1. Taxonomy (NCBI): domain Bacteria; kingdom Bacillati; phylum Actinomycetota; class Actinomycetes; order Micromonosporales; family Micromonosporaceae; genus Micromonospora; species Micromonospora sp. AMSO1212t. Next base: position 50,112 of record NZ_WBKS01000009.1, on the reverse strand, counting down.
GGGGAGCGGCTCAGCCCACGTCCCAGACCGGCTCCGGCGTCTCCACCACGTCGCCGTCGCCGCGGAACAGCACGAACCGGTCGAAGGTGCGGGTGAACCACCGGTCGTGGGTGACCGCGACCACTGTCCCCTCGAACGCGGTCAGCCCGGCCTCCAGCGCCTCGGCCGAGGCCAGGTCGAGGTTGTCGGTGGGCTCGTCGAGCAGCAGCAGCGTCGCTCCCGACAGCTCCAGCAGCAGCACCAGGAACCGGGCCTGCTGCCCGCCGGAGAGCGTGCCGAACCGCTGGTCGCCCTGGCCGGCCAGCTCGTACCGGGACAGCGCCGCCATGGCCGCGTGCCGGTCCATGCCGGCCCGGTGGTCGTCGCCGCGCCACAGCACCTCGACGAGCGTCTTGGCCATCAGTTCCGGCCGGTCGTGGGTCTGCGAGAAGTGCCCCGGCCGGACCCGGGCGCCGAGCCGGACCACGCCGCCGTGCGCGACGGGCGCGAGCGCGCCGGCGCCGTCGACGGGGGTGTTACCCGGCTCCGGGTCGGTGCCGCCCCGGGCCAGCAGCCGCAGGAAGTGCGACTTGCCGGTGCCGTTCGCGCCGAGCACCGCGACCCGATCGCCGTACCAGAGTTCCAGGTCGAACGGGTACGTCAGGCCGTCCAGCTCCAACTGCTCGGCGATCACCGCGCGCTTGCCGTCCGCCCGCCGGTCAGGCGCATCCGGATGTCCTGGTCCTTCGGGGGTACGGGCGGCGGCCCGGCCTCCTCGAACTTGCGCAACCGGGTCTGCGCGGCCTGGTAGCGGGAGGCCATCCCGTCGTTGTACGCGGCCTTCTGCTTGTACATCAGCATCAGCTCGCGCAGCTTCTGGTGCTCCTCGTCCCAGCGTTTGCGCAGCTCGTCGAGGCGGGCGTGCCGGGCCACCCGGGCGTCGTGCCAGCTCGCGAAGCCGCCCGGGTGCACCCAGGCGCTGCCGCCCTCCACCGCGACGACCCGGTCGGCGGTCTGCGCCAGCAGCTCCCGGTCGTGCGAGACGTAGAGCACCGACTTGCCCGACTCGCGCAGCCGCGCCTCCAGCCAGCGCTTGCCGGGTACGTCGAGGAAGTTGTCCGGTTCGTCGAGCAGCAGCACCTCGTCCGGGCCGCGCAGCAGCAACTCCAGCGCGAAGCGCTTCTGCTGGCCGCCCGACAGCGTCCGCACCGGCCGGTCGCGGGCGCTGTCCCAGGGCAGGTCCAGCACGATCGTGGCGACCGTGTCGAAGAGCACCTCGGCGTCGTACCCGCCGGTCTCGCCCCAGGCGGCGAGCGCTTCGGCGTACGCGAGCTGGGCCTTGGCGGCGGTGGAGCTGTACTTGCCGCGGACCTCGGCCGCCCGCATGGCCGCCTCGGTCTCGGTGAGCCGCCGCCCGGCGTCGCGCAGCGCCGGCGGTGCCAGCGACAGGGCCAGGTCGGCGAGCGTGGACTCGTCGCCGATCATGCCGATGAACTGCCGCATCACGCCCAGCCCACCGGAGCGGGCGACCGCACCGGTCTTCACCGGCAGGTCACCGGCGACCATCCGCAGCAGCGTGGTCTTGCCGGCGCCGTTCGGGCCGACGAGCGCCACCTTGGCGCCCTCACCGACCCGGAACGACACGTCGCCGAACAGCTCACGGCCGTCCGGGAGGATGTGCCCGACTCCTGCCACGTCCACGTATCCCACGCGGGCATCCTGCCCGAGCCGGGGCGGTGGACGACACCGGATTACCGGGTGACCCGCAGCACCCGGTAGCCCTTCTGGCTGGCGTGCCGCTCGACCGACCAGCCCTGCTCGACCAGCCAGCGGTGCAGCGAGTCGCCGCCGAGGTGCCGGGCCACGACGAGCCAGGCGACGCCGTCCGGCGCGAGCCGGGGCAGCCAGCGCAGCAGCAGGGCGTGCAGCTCCGCCTTGCCGATGTGGATCGGCGGGTTGGACCAGATCTGGGCGAAGGTGACGTCGTCCGGCAGCTCGTCGGGCGCGACGGCGCGTACCCGGTCGGCAGCGCCGATCCGGGCCGCGTTGGCGGTGGTGAGGGCGCGGGCGCGCTCGTTGACGTCCACCGCCCAGACGGTGGCCTTCGGCGCGACGGTGGCCAGCACGCAGGTGATCGGGCCGAAGCCGCAACCGATGTCGAGCAGCGCGCCGGTGACGCCGGCGGCCGGCAGTTCGGCCTTGCGCAGCAGCACTGCGGTGCCCGGGTCGAGCCGGTCGGCGGAGAAGACGCCGCCGGCCGAGGCGAGCGTGTAGTCGCGCCCGGCGACTGTGAACTCGACCTCGCGAGGGCGGGTCGGGGTCGAGGGCTCAGCGGTGAAGTAGTGGTCGCCGGTCACGCCCGCATTCTCGCACCGGGCCGGAGCTGTTCCGGCGACGGTGTCATGGGCGGGGTCGCACGCCACTCCGCCAGAATTTCGCGATATTACCCCTGAAAGGGACAATCACCCCTACTCTATGCCACATGGTGTACCGGTACGAGTCCGATGAGGACGCCTTCCTGGAGTACCCGAAGCCCGGGTCGGCCCCGAACGGGCCCGCAGCCGCGACGCCCCCGCCCGCGGGACCGTCACGCTCCCGCTTCCCCACGCCGTCGCTGCCCCGGCCTCCGCGCCCCACCGCGCAACCCGCGCTGCCGCCGCCCGCTGCGGCCGAGCAGCAGGCGCTGCCACCGGCCGGACCCGACGAGCAGGCGGTGGACGACGCCCGCGCCCCGGTTCCGGCGCCCCCGGCCCCGGCGCCGACACCGGGACGGCCCGCGCCACCACGGGAGCCCTCCCCGGTGCCGCAGCCCGCGCCACCCGTGCCGGCACCGGTACCGGCGGCGGCGAACCGGCCGACAGTGCCGATCCCGGCCAGCCCGACCGCCCGCGCCGCCGACGTCTCCGAGCTGCCCCGGACCCGGCGCGCCGAGCGCCGCGGCGGCGGCCGGTTCTGGCAGACGCTCGTCGGCGGCGCCGCCGTGCTGCTCCTGCTCTCGCTCACCGGGCTGGCCGTCGCGGCCCTGCTCGACGAACGCACCGCCACACCGCCGGCCGGCCAGCCGACCCCGCAGCCGACGGAGTCGAGCACCCCGTCCGGCGGCACCGACCTCGACTCCCGGGACACCGACCAGGCGGCGCTCACCGTCAAGGAGGTCTTCCCGGCCAAGGACCTGGTGATCACCGACGGGAAGCCGGCCTACCGGGTGCTCAAGACCCAGGCCAGCACGAAGTGCCAGGTCGCGGCCACCGGCGAGATCGCCGACCTGCTGACCCGGCTCGGCTGCAACCAGGTCGTGCGGGGCACGCTCCGCTCCCCCGACGGCGACCACCTGGTCACCGCCGGTCTGTTCAACCTCACCGACGTGGCCACCGCCCAGCGGGTACGCGACCGCATCCGGCCGCTGCTCGACGGGCGCCAGGGACGGTTCCGTGGCATGGCGGCGGGCGACGGCACCGAGTCGGTGGAGAAGGCCGCCGCCCGGGTCGCCTGGCAGGTACGCGGACACTACGTCGCTTTCTGCCTGGTCACCCGCGCCGACGGGGAACGCATCCCGAGCGACGACGCGACCGCCCGCGAGATCATGTACGACCTGGTCGAGCTGCACCTCAACCGGGCCGTACTGGACCGTCGTGCGGCCGCCGGAACAGCCGGGCAGCCCGACGCGGACTCGGCCGAGGACAGCGCCGGTCAGCGGGGCACGGACTGAGCCGGGCTCAGCCCCCGGCCACCGGAACCCGCAACCGGCGGGTCTCCTCGGCGCGGCGGGCGTACTCGGCCGGGTCCGCCGGGTAGCCCACCTCGACCAGGGCGAGACCGTGCGCGGGCGCCACTGTCACCTCGCTGGAGCGCTCACGCCGGGTCAGCAGGCCGGCCGGCCACTGGACCGGCCGCCGCCCGTCGCCCGCGACCAGCATCGCCCCGACCAGGCTGCGCACCATGTTCTGGCAGAACGCGTCGGCCTGCACGGTGGCGACCAGGATCCCGTCCGGGTCGCGCCGCCAGTCCAGCCGGGTCACCTCACGCAACGTGGTCGCGTTCTCCTTGCGCCGGCAGTACGCGGCGAAGTCGTGCTCACCCACCAGCCCGGCGGCGGAGGCGTTGAGCGCCGCCAGGTCCAGCGGCTTCGGCCAGGCCAGGGTGTCCCGGCGACGCAGCGGCTCGGCACCCCACGGGGCGTCGGTGACCCGGTACTCGTAGCGCCGGAACGTCGCCGAGAACCGGGCGTCGAAGTCGGCGGGCACCTCGGTCATCGCGCGTACCCGCGCATCCGGCGGCAGGAGCCGGGCCAGCCGACGCAGCAGCCGCCCCTCGTGCTCCCGCCACACCGCAGTCGGCAGGTCGAGGTGGCAGACCTGCCCGATGGCGTGCACCCCGGCGTCGGTACGCCCGGCCACTGTCAGGCCGGTCGCCGTGCCCGCGCCGAGCACCAGGTCCAGCGTCTGCATGAGCACGCCGGCCACTGTGCGCCGGGTCGGCTGGGGCGCCCAGCCGGAGAAGTCGGTGCCGTCGTACGAGACGTCCAGCCGCAGCCGGGTCCGCTCGTCCACCTCGTACCTCCTGTCGACGGCGACGGGCCCGGCACCCCCGAGGGGATACCGGGCCCGGTCGAGCCTGATCTCAGGCCTTGTCGTTCTCGGTGGCCTCGTCGCTGTCCTCACGGGCGGCGGCGGTGTCACCCGACGCGGAGACCGGCGCCTCGGCGTCCTGGTCACCGGCGCTGGAGCGCGGGGTCTCCTCGGCCGGGGCCAGGGCCTCGACCTTGTCCTGCTGGGCGGCCTTGCGGGCGGCGGTCTTCTTGTTCGCCTTCGGCTCGGCGACCTGAAGCTCCTCCACCAGCTCGATGATCGCCATCGGAGCGGCGTCACCCTTGCGCGGACCGGTCTTCACGATCCGGGTGTAGCCACCGTTGCGGTTGGCGTACCGGGGCGCGATCTGGTCGAACAGGGCGTAGACCACGTCCTTGTCCTTGACGACGCCCAGCACCCGGCGGCGCGAGGCGAGGTCGCCGCGCTTGGCCTTGGTGATGAGCTGCTCGGCCAGCGGACGCAGCCGCCGGGCCTTCGTCTCGGTGGTCTGGATCTTGCCGTGCTGGAACAGCGCGGTGGCCAGGTTGGCCAGCATCAGCCGCTCGTGCGCGGGGCTGCCGCCGAGGCGGGGGCCCTTGGTGGGCGTGGGCATGCTTGGTGCTCCTCAGGTGTGGCGGCAGCGCGGACTAGAGCTGCTCGGTCTCGCGGTAGTCGTCGGTGTCGTAGTCCGCCTCGCCGAAGGCGTCCACGACGTGCGCCGGGTCGAAGTTCGGAGCCGAGTCCTTCAGCCCCAGGCCCATCCCGGCGAGCTTCATCTTGACCTCGTCGATCGACTTCTGACCGAAGTTGCGGATGTCGAGGAGGTCGGCCTCGGTACGCCCGATGAGCTCACCAACGGAGTTGATGCCCTCGCGCTTGAGGCAGTTGTAGGAGCGGACGGTGAGGTCCAGCTCCTCGATCGGCAGGGCCAGGTCCGCCGCCAGCTGGGCGTCCTGCGGGGACGGCCCGATGTCGATGCCCTCGGCGGTCTCGTCCAGCTCACGGGCCAGCCCGAACAGCTCCACCAGCGTCGAGCCGGCCGAGGCCAGCGCGGTACGCGGGCCCATCGACGGCTTGGTCTCGACGTCGATGATCAGCCGGTCGAAGTCGGTCCGCTGCTCGACACGGGTCGCCTCGACCCGGTACGTCACCTTGAGCACCGGCGAGTAGATCGAGTCGACCGGGATCCGGCCGATCTCGGCGCCCGCCTGCTTGTTCTGCGCCGCCGTGACGTAGCCGCGACCCCGCTCGACGGTCAGCTCCATGTCGAGCCGGCCCTTGCCGTTGAGGGTGGCGAGCTTCAGGTCCGGGTTGTGCACCGAGACACCGGCCGGGGGCTGGATGTCACCGGCGGTCACGTCGCCCGGGCCCTGCTTGCGCAGGTACATGCTGACCGGCTCGTCGTGCTCGGAGCTGACGCACAGCTCCTTGATGTTCATGACGAGCTCGACCACGTCCTCCTTGACCCCGGGGATCGTGGTGAACTCGTGCAGCACACCGTCGATCTTGATCGAGGTGACCGCCGCACCCGGGATGGAGGACAGCAGCGTACGCCGCAGCGAGTTGCCCAGCGTGTAGCCGAAGCCGGGCTCCAGCGGCTCGATGGTGAACCGGGAGCGGGTCTCGTTGATCGACTCTTCGGAGAGAGACGGTCGCTGGCTGATGAGCATCTTTTCTCTTCTCTTCCGGGGCGCCCGCTATTTGACGCCCACGACACAACTGTTCCGGTGGCCCGCCCCGGAGGACGGGCCACCGCAACGAGCCCTTACTTGGAGTAGAGCTCGACGATCAGCTGCTCCTGGACCTGGGTGTCGATCACCTGGCGGGCCGGGAGCGAGTGCACGAGGATCTTCATCTGGCTCGGGATGGCCTCCAGCCACGCCGGAACCGACCGCGAACCGGCCTGAGCCTGCGCCACCAGGAACGGGGTGAGCTCCTTGCTCTTGCCCCGAACCTCGACGATGTCGTGCTCCTTGACGCGGTACGACGGGATGTCGACCTTCTTGCCGTTCACCGTGAAGTGGCCGTGCTTGACCAGCTGACGGGCCATGTCCCGGGAGCTGGCGTAGCCGGCCCGGTAGACCACGTTGTCCAGCCGCGACTCGAGGATCTGCAGCAGGACCTCGCCGGTCTTGGCCTCCTTGCTCACGGCCTCTTCGTAGTAGCCGCGGAACTGCTTCTCCAGCACGCCGTAGACACGACGGGCCTTCTGCTTCTCACGGAGCTGGAGCAGGTACTCCGTCTCCTTCGTGCGGCCGCGGCCGTGCTGCCCGGGCGGGAACGGCCGGGACTCGAACGGGCACTTCGGACCATCGCACTTGCTGCCCTTGAGGAACAGCTTCATCTTCTCCCGCCGGCAACGGCGGCAGTCAGCACCGGTGTAACGAGCCATCTCTCTCTAACCTCTCAGACCCGGCGACGCTTCGGCGGACGGCACCCGTTGTGCGGCTGCGGCGTGACGTCGGAGATCTGCCCGACCTCGAGGCCCACTGCCTGCAGCGAACGGATGGCGGTCTCCCGGCCGGAGCCGGGGCCCTTGACGAACACGTCGACCTTGCGCATGCCGTGCTCCATCGCGCGGCGCGCGGCGGCCTCGGCGGCGAGCTGCGCGGCGAACGGGGTCGACTTGCGGGAGCCCTTGAAGCCAACCTGGCCGGAGGAGGCCCAGGAGATGACCGCACCGGTCGGGTCCGTGATGGACACGATGGTGTTGTTGAAGGTGCTCTTGATGTGCGCCTGCCCGTGGGCGACGTTCTTGCGTTCCTTGCGCCGGACCTTCTTGACGGCGGCTCCGGCACGAGCCTTCGGTGGCATAAGTCTGTGCGCTCCTAGTTACTTCTTGCCGGGCTTCTTCTTGCCGGCCACGGTCCGCTTCGGGCCCTTCCGGGTCCGCGCGTTGGTCTTGGTGCGCTGACCACGCACGGGCAGACCGCGGCGGTGCCGGATACCGGCGTAGCAGCCGATCTCGACCTTGCGGCGGATGTCAGCGGCGACCTCGCGGCGCAGGTCGCCTTCAACCTTGTAGTTGCCCTCGATGTGGTTCCGGAGCTCGACGAGCTCCTCGTCCGTGAGGTCCCGAACGCGCTTGTCCGGCGAGATGCCGGTCGCGGCGAGCGTCTCCAGGGCGCGGGTACGACCGACCCCGAAGATGTAGGTGAGCGCGATCTCCATCCGCTTCTCGCGGGGGAGATCCACGCCGACTAGACGTGCCATGTGCGGGCGTACTCCTCGTGATGTTGTGGCGGAGGTGTGGACCCGTCCCATCCCGCTACCGGCCGTCCCTGTCCTTCCGGCGTCAAGAACGCCGGCGACCGGGATCGGTCGCTGCCCGAGCGGGCCCCGGCCTCCGACCGGGGGTCAACCACGAGGGGGTACGCGCTGCGCACCCGACCGCGGCTGGGACGAGCTGGTGATGTGTGGGGCGTCAGCCCTGGCGCTGCTTGTGGCGCGGGTCGGTGCAGATGACCATGACCCGGCCGTGCCGGCGGATCACCCGGCACTTGTTGCAGATCCTCTTGACGCTCGGCTTGACCTTCACGGTTGCCTTACTTCCCATCTGGCCCGGAGCCGCGGCGGTGCGCGATCCGGACGTCGAAGACGGACACGGGTCTCCCGGCCGCCGTCAGGCTTACTTGTAGCGGTAGACGATGCGCCCGCGGGTCAGGTCGTACGGCGAGAGCTCGACGACGACCCGGTCCTCCGGCAGGATGCGGATGTAGTGCTGCCGCATCTTGCCGCTGATGTGAGCGAGCACCTTGTGGCCGTTCGCGAGCTCCACCCGGAACATGGCGTTCGGCAGGGGCTCGATGACCCGACCCTCGATCTCGATTGCTCCGTCTTTTTTCGGCATGTCCTCCGCTGTCCTGACGTCGGTTGCTCCGGACGGCCCACAACGTCTTACACGGGTGAACTGACCAAGATCAGGAAACCCGCGCCAGCCGCGGCTCCGACTCCCACCGAAGCGCAGGGTGGGCATGGCGGAGTGGACGCTGTGCGCCGATCTAAAAGTGTACGCCGACCCGCACGCGCTCGCCAAACCGACCGGCGTGACAGTCACCCGGAGGGCTCGGATATGACGCAGGTCACGTCTCCGGCAGCTCCCGCTTCGCCCGCCGACGGGCCTCCCGCTCGACCTGCTTGCGCCGCCGGCGCTCGGCGTCCTTCTCCGGCGCCCCGTGGGCCAGCCCTTGGATCGTCTGGTAGAGCACCACGGCGCCCCACGGGCCGAGCACCCAGATCGGCCAGTAGTCGTCGAACTCGAACTCACCCTCACCGAGCTGGGAGACGAACCAGATCGCGCTGAGGATCAGGGCCACCTTCAGCCAGGGGCCCCAGACCCCCAGCAGCCAGGCGCCGCGCGCCCCGCTCACGGCCGCCGAACCCGGTACGGCCACCCCGCTCTCGCCGGGCGCACGGGGCGCCGGCAGGGGGCGACCGGCCGGTCCGGCGCCGGGCAGGTCGGTCAGCAGCTCGTCCAGCTCGCCGTAGGTCTTCGACCCGTACGCCCGGCGCAGCCGGTCGTCGTACTCGTGCAGGTCGAGCCGGCCCTCGTTCAACGCCGCCCGGAGTCGCTCGGCGGTGGTCTCCCGGTCCGCGTCGGCCGCCCGCATGCGGTTGCGCTCCTCCATGGGAGCAAGCATGTCACCCGATCGCCAGCGCGGCACGGCGTGCGCCGGTCATCCGGCGCGGCCGGGGCCTTCGATCAGGCCGGGGAGTCGACAGACGTCTGCCGCGCGGTCACCAGGTCGCCCAGGCGGGCCCGCCCGCCGTCCTCGGCGGTCAGCACCCACACGCCGTCGTCAAGCAGCGCCATCGAGTGCTCGACGTGCACCGCCATCGACCCGTCCCGGGTCACCACGGTCCAGCCGTCGGCCAGCTCGACTGTACGCGGCGAGCCCATCGTGATCATCGGCTCGATCGCGAGCGCCAGACCCGGCACCAGGCGCGGCCCCTTGCCGGGACGCCCGTGGTTGAGCACGTGCGGGTCCTGGTGCATCTCCGTGCCGATCCCGTGGCCGCCGTAGCCGTCGACGATGCCGTACCGGCCGCCCCGGCGGACCGCGTTCTCGACCGCGTGGGAGATGTCGGTGAGCCGGCCCTTGCCGGAGGCCGCCCCGCGCGCCGCGGCGGCGATCCCGGCCCACATGGCGTCCTCGGCCACCGCCGTCATCTTCAGCAGGGCCGGGTCGACCTCGCCGACCGGCACCGTGACCGCCGCGTCGCCGTGCCAGCCGTCCAGCACCGCGCCGCAGTCGATCGAGATCAGGTCACCCTCGCGCAGCACCTGCTCGGGTGACGGGATGGCGTGCACCACCTGCTGGTTGACCGACGAGCAGATCGACGCCGGGAAGCCGTGGTAGCCCTTGAACGACGGCACGGCGCCCGCCTCGCGGATGGTCGACTCGGCGATCGCGTCCAGGTCGGCCGTCGACACGCCCGGCGCCACCGCCTCCCGCATCCGGCGCAGGGCACGGGCGACGACCAGACCGGCGGCCCGCATCAGCTCGATCTGCTCGGGGGTCTTCAGCTGGATGTCCAGCTGGGGACGACGCATGGTGGTGTTTACCTTTCTTCGCGCGTACGCGGAGCAGCGGGGCACGTCGCACGTACCCCGCTGTTCGCACTCTATCCGCCGGGTGGCGGAGGGACCTCAGCCGCCGTACGAGCGCAGCGCGTCGATGGCGCGGACGGTGACGTCCTCCACCGGGCCGGTCGCGTCGATGCCGACGAGCTTGCCCTGGGCGCCGTAGTAGTCCACGAGCGGCGCGGTCTTCTCGGCGTACTCCCGCAGCCGGGCGGCGATGGTCTCCGGCTTGTCGTCGTCACGCTGGAACAGCTCGGCGCCGCAGCGGTCGCAGACGCCCTCCCGGCTCGGCGAGTCGAACTCGACGTGCCAGATCTTGCCGCAGCCGCGGCAGGTGCGCCGGCCGGACAGCCGCCGGATCACCTCGTCGTCGTCGACGACCAGCTCCAGCACCAGGTCCAGCGCGGTGCCGAGGTCGGCGAGGAGCTTGTCCAGCGCGGCGGCCTGCGGCGTGGTCCGCGGGAAACCGTCGAGCAGGAAGCCCTCGCTCGCGTCCGGCTCGGCGAGCCGGTCCCGCACCATGTTGATGGTGACCTCGTCCGGGACCAGCTTGCCGGCGTCCATGTACCGCTTGGCCTCGACGCCCAACGGCGTCCCCTGGGAGACGTTCGCCCGGAAGATGTCACCGGTCGAGATCTTCGGCACCGAGAGGTGCGCGGCGACGAACTCCGCCTGTGTGCCCTTGCCCGCGCCCGGCGGGCCAACCAGAACGAGTCGCATCTACCGCAGGAACCCTTCGTAGTTCCGCTGCATGAGTTGGCTCTCGATCTGCTTCACGGTCTCCAGACCGACGCCGACCATGATGAGCACAGCGGTGCCGCCGAACGGAAAGTTCTGGAACTGCTGGTTGTCGAGCCAGATGAAGAAGAAGTTCGGCAGGATCGCGACGATGCCCAGGTAGAGCGCGCCCGGCAGGGTGATCCGGCTGAGGATGAAGTCGAGGTACTCGGCGGTCGGCTTGCCGGGGCGGATGCCCGGCACGAAGCCGCCGTACTTCTTCATGTTGTCCGCGACCTCGGTCGGGTTGAACGTGATCGACACGTAGAAGTACGTGAAGAAGATGATCAGCAGGAAGTAGATCGCGATGTGCTCCGGCGCGCTCGCCTTCACGATGTGGTTCTGGATCCACGCCTGGGCCTTGCCCGGGTCGTTCTGATCGAAGAACTGGAGCGCGAGCTGCGGCAGGTAGAGCAGCGACGAGGCGAAGATGACCGGGATGACGCCCGCCTGGTTCACCTTCAGCGGGATGTAGGTCGACGTGCCGCCGTACATCCGCCGGCCGATCATGCGCTTGGCGTACTGCACCGGGATGCGGCGCTGCGCCTGCTCGATGAACGTGACCGCGGTGATGACCACCAGCACCAGGGCGATGACGAGGAGGAACATCCCCCAGCCCTTGGTGGTCTTGATCTTCCAGCCCTCGCTGGGAAGGCGGGCCGCGATCGAGGTGAAGATCAGCACCGACATGCCGTTGCCGACGCCCCGGTCGGTGATCAGCTCACCGAGCCACATCACCACGCCGGTGCCGGCGGTCATGGTCATGACCAGGATGCCCAGGGTCAGCCAGTTCGGGATGCCGGTGCCCTCGGGCACGATCGGGAACTGGTCGCACTGGTTGTTGAACAGCTGCCCGGAGCGGGCCAGCGCCACGAACGCCGAGGCCTGCAGAACGCCCAGGCCCAGCGTCAGGTAGCGGGTGTACTGCGTGATCTTGGCCTGCCCGGCCTGGCCCTCCTTGCGGAGCTGCTCCAGGCGCGGGATCACCACCGTCAGCAGCTGAAGGATGATCGACGCGGTGATGTAGGGCATGATGCCCAGCGCGAAGACCGAGAGCTGGAGCAGCGCCCCACCGGAGAAGAGATCCAGCAGGTTGAGCACACCCGTGCTGCCACCCTGGATCGTGTCGAGGCACTTCTGCACGTTGCCGTACGAGACGCCCGGGCTGGGCAGCGTGGCGCCCAGCCGGTAGACCGCGATGATGCCTACTGTGAACAGCAGCTTCTTGCGCAGGTCAGGCGTACGGAACGCACTGAGAAAGGCGGACAGCAACTTCTTCCTCCTGCGCGACGCGGGCCGCCGGTGACGAATCCCTGGCGGGGCGGGGTGGTGCCGGACGGAGTGCCCGGAATCCATGGCTGGGAACGGACTCTAACAGCCCGGTCCCCGTCCGGGCAGATGTGCCCGGCTACATAAACCGAATCCGATGTTACCCGGCGCACACGTGGCCGGTAGACCATGGCGCCCGCCCAGTTGCGAACAACTGAGCGGGCGCCATGAACATCGCCTTACAGCTCCGTGACCGAGCCACCGGCGGCGGTGATCTTCTCCTTGGCCGACGCGCTGAACGCGTGCGCCGAGACCTGGAGAGACACGCCACCGAGGTCGCCGGTGCCGAGCACCTTGACCGGGTGACCCTTGCGGACCGCGCCGGCCTCGACCAGCTCGACCGGGCCGATCTGGCCGCCGTTCGGGAACAGCTCGGCCAGCCGGTCCAGGTTGACCACCTGGAACACGACCTTGAACTTGTTCTTGAAGCCCTTCATCTTCGGCAGGCGCATGTGGATGGGCATCTGCCCACCCTCGAACGCCGGCGAGATGTTCTTCCGGGCCTTCGAACCCTTGGTACCGCGACCGGCGGTCTTGCCCTTCGAGCCCTCACCGCGACCCACCCGGGTCTTGTCGGTCTTGGCACCCGGCGCCGGACGCAGGTGGTGCACCTTGATCGTCATTACTCGACCTCCTCGACCTTCACGAGGTGGCTGACCGTGAAGATCATGCCGCGAATCTCCGGCCGGTCCTCCTTGACCACCACGTCGTTGATCCGCTTGAGACCGAGCGAACGCAGCGAGTCACGCTGGTTCTTCTTGGTCCCGATCTCGGACCGGAGCTGGGTGACCTTCAGGCGTGCCATCAGGAAGCCACCCCCGCCCGCGACGCCAGCATGGCGGCCGGCGCGACGTCCTCGACCGGCAGACCACGACGGGCCGCGACCTGCTCCGGGGACTCGAGCCCCTTCAGGGCCGCCACCGTGGCGTGCACGATGTTGATCGGGTTGGACGAGCCGAGGCTCTTGGAGAGCACGTCGTGGATGCCCGCGCACTCCAGCACGGCACGCACCGGACCACCGGCGATGACACCCGTACCGGCGGAGGCCGGCTTGAGCAGCACCACACCGGCCGCGTCCTCGCCCTGCACCGGGTGCGGGATCGAGGCACCGATGCGCGGCACCTTGAAGAAGTGCTTCTTGGCCTCCTCGACACCCTTGGCGATCGCCGCGGGCACCTCCTTGGCCTTTCCGTAGCCCACACCGACGGTGCCGTCGCCGTCGCCCACGATCACCAGGGCGGTGAAGCTGAAGCGACGACCACCCTTCACGACCTTGGCGACGCGGTTGATCGCGACGACCCGCTCGAGGTGCGGGGTCTTCTCGACGGGCGCGTTTCCGCGGCCGCCCTCACGGCGGTTGTCGCGGCGACCACCCTCGTTGCCACCGGACCCGCCGCCACGGCGCTGTTGACCTGGCATCAGCAGCCTTCCTTCTCTCTCGTGACGGGGTTTCTAGAACTCGAGCCCGGCTTCGCGGGCGGCGTCGGCAAGCGCGGCGACACGCCCCGCGTACCGGTTGCCACCGCGGTCGAAGACGACCTTCGAGACGCCGGCGGCCTTGGCACGCTCGGCGAGCAGGGCGCCGACCTTGCCGGCCAGGGCGCGCTTGTCGCCCTCGGCGCCGCGCAGCGAGGCGTCCATGGTCGAGGCCGACGCCAGGGTGTGGCCCTTGGTGTCGTCGACGATCTGGGCCACCACGTGCCGCAGGGAGCGGGTGACGACCAGGCGGGGACGCTCGGCGGTGCCGCTGATGTTCTTGCGGACCCGGAAGTGCCGACGCGCACGCCCGACGGCACGCTTGGCGGCGACGCCGCGGCGGCGCTTGAGCAGCGTGGCGCTCACTTCTTACCTGCCTTTCCAGCCTTGCGGCGGATGACCTCGCCCTGGTACTTCACGCCCTTGCCCTTGTAGGGCTCCGGCGGGCGGATCTTCCGGATGTTGGCGGCGATCTCACCGACCTGCTGCTTGTCGATGCCGGCCACGTGGAACAGCGTCGGCTTCTCGACCGTGAAGGTGATGCCCTCCGGCGCCTGCACCAGGACCGGGTGCGAGAACCCGAGCGCGAACTCCAGGTCCTTGCCCTTGGCGGTCACGCGGTAACCGGTGCCGGCGATCTCCAGGCTCTTGCGGTAGCCCTCGGTCACCCCGACGATCATGTTGGCCACGAGCGTACGGCTCAGGCCGTGCAGCTCCTTGGCCTTGCGCTCGTCGTTGGGCCGGTTGACGTGCAGCTCGCCGCCCTCGCCCCGCTCCGCCGTGATCGGCTCGGCCAGCACGTGGCTCAGCTCGCCCTTGGGGCCCTTGACCTTGACGGTCTGGCCGTCGATCGTGATGTCGACGCCGGAAGGTACCGGGATCGACTTACGTCCAATACGCGACATTTCTACCTGTCTCCCGTTACCAGACGAAGGCGAGGACTTCCCCGCCAACGCTCCGCTTGCGGGCCTGCCGGTCGGTGAGCAGCCCCTGGGACGTCGAAATGATCGCCACGCCCAGCCCGCCGAGCACCCGGGGGAGCCCGTCCGACTTGGCGTACACCCGGAGACCGGGCTTGGACACGCGCTTGATGCCGGCCAGGCTCCGCTCGCGGTTCTGGCCGTACTTCAGCTCGACGACCAGTCGCTTGCCGACGGCGCCCTCTTCGGGCTCCTCGACCGCCCAGGTGGCGATGTAGCCCTCGGCCTTGAGGACCTCGGCGATGTTCGCCTTGATCTTCGAGTAGGGCATCGTCACCCGGTCGTGGTACGCCTGGTTGGCGTTACGCAGACGCGTGAGCATGTCTGCGATCGGGTCGGTCATCGTCATGAAAACTCGTCAACCTTTCTCGCCGGGGTTCCCCGGGCCAGGCCCGGGGCCTACGGCGAAGAGACAGTTCAGCTGACGCGCCGGAGCGCGCCGGGCTATTACCAGGAAGCCTTGGACACGCCGGGCAGCTCACCGCGGTGGGCCATCTCCCGGATGCACACCCGGCAGAGACCGAACTTGCGGTAGACCGCCTTCGGACGCCCGCACCGCTGGCAGCGGGTGTACGCGCGAACCGAGAACTTCGGCTTCGCGGCCGCCTTGATGATCAGCGCCTTCTTGGCCATCTCAGTTCTCCTTGAACGGGAAGCCCAGGAGCTTGAGCAGCGCCCGGCCCTCGTCGTCGGTCGTGGCGGTCGTGACCACCGTGATGTCCATGCCCCGCTGGCGATCGATCTTGTCCTGGTCGATCTCGTGGAACACCGACTGCTCGGTCAGGCCGAACGTGTAGTTGCCGTGCCCGTCGAGCTTGCGCCCGTCCAGGCCGCGGAAGTCACGGATACGCGGCAGCGCGATCGAGAGCAGCCGGTCCAGGAACTCCCACATCCGGTCGCCGCGCAGGGTGACCTTCGCGCCGATCGGCATGCCCTCGCGGAGCTTGAACTGCGCGATGGACTTGGTGGCCCGCCGGACCTGCGGCTTCTGGCCGGTGATGGTGGCCAGGTCGCGGACAGCCCCGTCGATCAGCTTGGCGTCGCGAGCGGCCTCGCCGACACCCATGTTGACGACGATCTTGACCAGCCGCGGCACCTGCATCGGGTTGGCGAACTCGAACTGCTTCTGCAGGTCGGCCACCACCTCGTTGCGGTACCGCTCCTTGAGGCGCGGCAGGGTCTTGGTTTCGGTAGCCGTGGTCATCAGAGGTCCTTACCGGTGCTACGCGCGATGCGGACCTTCTGGCCGTTGTCGTCGATCCGGTAGCCGACGCGGGTCGGCTTGCCGTCGGAGTCCAGGACCATCACGTTCGAGACGTGGATCGGGGCCTCCTGGGTGACGATGCCACCGGTCTTGGCGCCACGCTGGGTGGTGCTGATACGGGTGTGCTTCTTGACCCGGTTCACGCCCTCGACCAGGACCTTGTCCTGCCGCGGGTAGGCCGCGATGACCTTGCCCTTGGCACCCTTGTCCTTGCCGGCGATGACGACGACCGTGTCGCCCTTCTTGACCTTCACGGTCACAACACCTCCGGCGCGAGAGAGATGATCTTCATGAACCGCTTGTCCCGCAGCTCCCGGCCCACCGGGCCGAAGATGCGGGTACCGCGCGGGTCCCCACCGTCCTTGATGATGACGGCGGCGTTCTCGTCGAAGCGGATGTACGACCCGTCCGGCCGCCGCTTCTCCTTGGCGGTCCGAACGACGACGGCCTTGACGACGTCGCCCTTCTTCACACCGGCACCGGGGATCGCGTCCTTGACGGTGGCCACGATGACGTCGCCGATGCTCGCGTAGCGCCGACCGGAGCCGCCGAGCACCCGGATGCACAGGATCTCCCGGGCACCCGTGTTGTCGGCGACGCGCAGTCGCGACTCCTGCTGAATCACGTCTATCTCCTATGTCTGCCGGTTCTCCGGCCGCTCGGGGCGGCCGGAGCCTGGCGGAACCTGCGCCCGACCGAGACCGGCCGAGCTCGAGCCTTCGCTACTTGGCCTTCTCGAGGATCTCCACGATCCGCCAGCGCTTGGTGGCGGACAGCGGCCGGGTCTCCATGATCAGGACCCGGTCTCCGATGCCGGCCGCGTTCTGCTCGTCGTGGACCTTCAGCTTGCGCGTACGGCGCAGGATCTTGCCGTACAGCGCGTGCTTGACCCGGTCCTCGACCTCGACCACGACGGTCTTGTCCATCTTGTCGCTGACCACGAGGCCCTCGCGAACCTTGCGGCGGGCCCGCGCGGGGGCGGTGGTGTTCTCACTCATGATGCAGTCACCTCAGTCGGCGCGGCCGAGAGACCCAGCTCACGCTCACGCATGATCGTGTAGATCCGGGCGATCTCCCGACGGATGACCTGCAGCCGCCGGTTGTTGTCCAGCTGCCCGGTTGCGCCCTGCACGCGGAGGTTGAACAGCTCCGCCTTCGCCTCGCGCAGCTTCGTGACCAGCTCCTCGTCGGAGAGCTCACGCAGCTCGGAGGCCTTGACGACCGCTGCCATCAGGATTCACCCACTTCGCGCGTAACAATGCGGCACTTCATCGGGAGCTTGTGGATCGCGCGACGCATCGCCTCTCGCGCGATCTGCTCGTTGGGGAAGGACATCTCGAAGAGAACCCGCCCCGGCTTCACGTTGGCGACCCACCACTCGGGCGAACCCTTGCCGGAACCCATCCGGGTCTCGGCCGGCTTCTTGGTGAGGGCCTGGTCCGGGAAGATCGTGATCCAGACCTTGCCGCCACGCTTGATGTGACGGGTCATCGCGATACGCGCCGACTCGATCTGGCGGTTGGTCACGTACGCCGGCTCGAGAGCCTGGATCCCGAACTCGCCGAACACCACCCGGTTACCACCCTTGGACGCGCCACTGCGGTCCGGGTGGTGCGGCTTGCGGAAGCCCTTCGGGGGCTTGCGCGGCATCAGCATCTGTCAGCCCTCCTGCTGCGTTTCTGCCGGCTGGGTAGCCGCCGGAGCCGAAGCTGCCGCGGCGACCGCAGCGCTGTCGACCGGCTCACCGGCCGGCGTCTCCGCCTGCTGCGCGATGGTGGTCGCGGCAGCCCGGCCGGCCTCGGTGCCACCGGCGGTCGTACCGGACGAGCCCGAGCGGCCACGGCGCGGCCGGTCCGGCCGGTCGCCACGGTCGCGGCGCGGGCCGCGCGACGGGGCGGCCTCGGCCGGGGCCTCGCGGCCCGGGACGGCGTCGCCCTTGTAGATCCAGACCTTCACGCCGATCCGGCCGAAGGTGGTACGGGCCTCGAAGAAGCCGTACTCGATGTTGGCCCGCAGCGTGTGCAGCGGAACCCGGCCCTCGCGGTAGAACTCGGTCCGGCTCATCTCGGCGCCGCCGAGACGGCCCGAGACCTGAACCCGGATGCCCTTGCAGGCGGGGTTCTTCATCGCGGACTGCATCGCCTTGCGCATGGCCCGGCGGAAGCTGACCCGGCTGGACAGCTGCTCGGCGACGCCCTGGGCGACCAGCTGCGCGTCCGACTCGGGGTTCTTCACCTCGATGATGTTCAGCTGGACCTGCTTGCCGGTGAGCTTCTCCAGCTCGCCGCGGATCCGGTCGGCCTCCGCACCCTTACGGCCGATGACGATGCCCGGCCGGGCGGTGTGGATGTCGACGCGGACCCGGTCCCGGGTGCGCTCGATGTCGACCTTGGAGATGCCGGCGCGCTCGAGGCCCTTGGACATCATCCGGCGGATCTTGACATCCTCGCCGATGTAGTCCTTGTAGAGCTTGTCCGCGAACCAGCGGGACTTCCAGTCGGTCGAGATGCCGAGCCGGAACCCGGTCGGGTGAACCTTCTGACCCATTACTCGGCACCCTCCGTCGTGCTCTGCTCCTCAGCGGCCGGCTTGGCCGGAGCGGCCTTCTTCGCCGACTTCTTCGGCGTGGCCGCCGCAACCGCCTCGACCGCCACGGTGATGTGGCAGGTGCGCTTGCGGATCCGGTACGCCCGGCCCTGCGCCCGCGGCCGGAACCGCTTCATGGTCGGGCCCTCGTCGACGAACGCCTCACTGACGAGCAGCGCGTCGGGGTCCAGCCGCTCGTTGTTCTCCGCGTTGGCGATCGCGCTCGCGAGCACCTTGTACACCTGCTCGCTCGCAGCCTGCGGCGCGAACTGCAGCACCGTGAGCGCCTCCTTCGCGGGCAGGCCGCGGACGAGGTTGACCACCCGGCGCGCCTTCATCGGCGAGATGCGCACGTGCCGCGCAACCGCCCGCGCGCCCGGAAGCACCGGAGCGTCGCCCTTTCCTGGCATCGCTGTAACCCCTTGTTCCTCTATCCGTATGCCCGCGGCGTCAGCGCCGGCGGCTCTTCCGGTCGTCCTTCTCGTGACCCTTGAACGTGCGGGTCAGCGCGAACTCGCCGAGCTTGTGCCCGACCATGGCCTCGGTCACGAAGACCGGGACGTGCTTGCGTCCGTCGTGCACGGCGATCGTGTGACCCAGCATCTCCGGGATGATCGTCGAGCGCCGCGACCAGGTCTTGATGACGTTCTTCGAGCCCTTGTCGTTCTGCGTCTCCACCTTCTTGAGCAGGTGGTCGTCGACGAACGGGCCCTTCTTCAGGCTGCGAGGCATGTCTTATCTCCCTCAGCCGCGCTTACG
Organism: Micromonospora sp. AMSO1212t; assembly: GCF_008868145.1. Classification (NCBI taxonomy): domain Bacteria; kingdom Bacillati; phylum Actinomycetota; class Actinomycetes; order Micromonosporales; family Micromonosporaceae; genus Micromonospora; species Micromonospora sp. AMSO1212t. The sequence continues at coordinate 30,810 of NZ_WBKS01000009.1, read as the reverse complement.
CGTGGCGTAGCGGCGGCGGACGATCAGCCGGTCGCTCGGCTGGCCCTTACGACGGGTGCGGCCCTCGGGCTTACCCTGCGGGTTGACCGGGTGGCGACCACCGGAGGTCTTACCCTCACCACCACCGTGCGGGTGGTCGACCGGGTTCATCGCGACACCACGGACGGTCGGGCGCTTGCCCTTCCACCGCATACGGCCGGCCTTACCCCAGTTGATGTTCGACTGGTCGGCGTTGCCGATCTCGCCGATGCTGGCGCGGCAGCGCACGTCCACGCGCCGGATCTCACCGGACGGCATACGCAGGGTCGCGTACGCGCCCTCACGGCCGAGCAGCTGGATGCCGACGCCGGCCGAGCGGGCCAGCTTGGCGCCGCCGCCCGGACGCAGCTCCACGTTGTGGATGGTGGTACCGACCGGGATGTTGCGCAGCGGCAGGTTGTTGCCCGGCTTGATGTCGGCGCCCGGACCGGACTCGACGCGGTCGCCCTGCTTCAGGTCCTTCGGCGCGAGGATGTAACGCTTCTCGCCGTCGGCGTAGTGCAGCAGCGCGATACGCGCGGTGCGGTTCGGGTCGTACTCGATGTGGGCGACCTTCGCCGGCACGCCGTCCTTGTCGACCCGCTTGAAGTCGATCAGACGGTACTGGCGCTTGTGGCCGCCACCGTGGTGCCGCGTGGTGATCCGGCCGTGGGCGTTGCGTCCGCCCTTCTTCGGCAGCGGAGCCAGCAGCGACTTCTCGGGCGTCGACCGGGTGATCTCGGCGAAGTCGGCAACGCTCGAGCCACGCCGGCCCGGCGTCGTCGGCTTGTACTTACGGATAGCCATTGTCTACACCCCTCAGCTGACCGGGCCGCCGAAGGCCTCGATACGGTCACCGTCAGCCAGCTTCACCATCGCGCGCTTGGTGTCCTTGCGCTTGCCGAACCCGGTACGGGTCCGCTTGCGCTTGCCCTCGCGGTTGAGCGTGTTGACCGTCAGGACGCGGACGTTGAAGATCTGCTGGATAGCGATCTTGATCTCGGTCTTGTTGGCGTCCGGGTGCACCAGGAAGGTGTACCAGTTGCGGTTCAGCTCGCTGTAGCTCTTCTCCGAGACGACCGGCGCGACGATGACGTCACGCGGATCGGCGATCGTGCTCACTTGCCATCCTCCTCGGTGGTCTCGGCCGGCACGCCCAGGAACTCGTCCAGGGCCTCCTTGGTGAAGACCACGTCGTCGGCCACCAGCACGTCGTAGGTGTTGAGCTGGCCGGCCTCGATCAGGTGCACCCGGCCGTCCTGCGTGTTGCGCAGGTTCCGCAGCGACACCCAGTTCAGCTCGTCGGTGCTGCTCAGCACGACCAGGACCCGGCGGGCCTGGGTCAGCTTGGTCAGCGTGGCCAGGGCCGCCTTGGTGGACGGCTTCTCACCCGAGACGAACGCCTCGACGACGTGCACCTGGCCGGCGCGGGCCCGGTCCGAGAGGGCGCCACGCAGGGCGGCGGCCTTCATCTTCTTCGGGGTGCGCTGGCTGTAGTCGCGCGGCACCGGGCCGTGGACCACGCCACCGCCGGCGAACTGCGGCGCGCGGGTCGAGCCCTGGCGGGCACGACCGGTGCCCTTCTGCTTGTACGGCTTCTTGCCTCCACCGGAGACCTCGCCGCGGGTCTTCGTCTTGTGCGTACCCTGACGGGCCGCCGCAAGCTGGGCCACCACGACCTGGTGCATCAGGGCGATGTTGGCCTGTGCGTCGAAGATGTCGGCCGGCAGCTCGACGGAGCCGCTCTTGGCGCCTTCGACGTTGATGACGTCAACGGTGGTCACTTGGCCGCACCGCCCTTCTTCACCTTCGCCTTGGCCGCAGTGCGGACCAGGACCAGCGCGCCCTTCGGGCCGGGGATGGCGCCGCGGACGAGCAGGAGGTTGTTCTCGGTGTCGACCGCCTGGACGGTCAGGTTCTGGACGGTGTAGCGCACGCCACCCATCCGGCCCGCCATCCGGGTGCCCTTGAAGACGCGACCCGGGGTCGCGCAGGCGCCGATCGAGCCGGGCGAGCGGTGCTTGCGCTCGACACCGTGGCTGGCGCGCAGGCCGTGGAAGCCGTGCCGCTTCATCGGGCCGGCGTAGCCCTTGCCCTTGGTCTTTCCGGTCACGTCGATCACGACGCCGGCCGGGAACTGCTCGACCGTGACCTCGTGGCCCGGCGCGTAGTCCGCGGCGTCGGAGGTGCGCAGCTCGACGATGTGCCGGCGCGGCGCGACGTCCGCCTTGGCGTAGTGCCCGGCGACCGGCTTCTTGACCTTGCGCGGGTCGATGACCCCGTACGCCAGCTGGACCGCGGAGTAGCCGTCCTTGTCGGCGCTACGAACCTGGCTCACGACGCACGGGCCGGCCTGAACCACGGTCACGGGCACAACCTTGTTGTTGTCCCAGACCTGGGTCATGCCGAGCTTGGCGCCCAGGATCCCCTTGACTTGCCTGTCCATTTGTCCGGTCCCTACAGCTTGATCTCGATGTCGACGCCAGCCGGCAGGTCGAGGCGCATGAGCGAGTCGACCGTCTTCGGGGTCGGGTCGATGATGTCGATCAGACGCTTGTGCGTACGCATCTCGAAGTGCTCGCGCGAGTCCTTGTACTTGTGCGGCGAGCGGATGACGCAGAAACGGTTGATCTCCGTGGGCAGCGGCACCGGGCCAGCGACCTGCGCCCCGGTACGCGTCACCGTCTCGACGATCTTCCGAGCCGAGGAGTCGACGACCTCGTGGTCATAGGCCTTGAGCCGGATGCGGATCTTCTGTCCCGCCATGGTGGCTTCTGTTCCTTCTCTCGATGCCGCTGTGTTGCGGGCGCCTGTACCGGCTGGCACAGGCCCACTTCCGCCGACCCCCGCGGTCGGGCGTGTCGCGCCCGTGGGCCAGGCTCCGCCCCGGGACTCCGGAGCGATCCTCTGACCACGCGGTGGGTCATGGCGCCGGTCGCGGGAACCGCGACCTGGACGCCGCGCGAGGGTGGTTGACCGCCCGATGGCAGCCAACCACCCTACGCGAGACAGTCTGACTCCCGGAGGTCCAGCGTTAACCGGACGCAGGTGACCGACCGTCGTTACGCAACCTGACTAGTATGCCGCACGACCGGCGGCGACGCTAATCGGGGTTACCCAGCTCACTTGATGATCTTGGTGACGCGACCCGCGCCGACCGTACGACCACCCTCGCGGATCGCGAACTTCAGGTTGTCCTCCATGGCGATGGGCTGGATCAGCTTCACCGACATCGAGGTGTTGTCGCCCGGCATGACCATCTCGGTGCCCTCGGGCAGCGTGACGACGCCGGTGACGTCCGTGGTCCGGAAGTAGAACTGCGGGCGGTAGTTCTGGAAGAACGGGGTGTGCCGGCCGCCCTCCTCCTTGGAGAGGATGTAGACCGTCGCCTCGAACTCCGTGTGCGGGGTCGTGGTGCCCGGCTTGATGACCACCATGCCGCGCTCGACGTCCTCGCGCTTGGTGCCACGCAGCAGCAGGCCGACGTTCTCGCCTGCGCGGGCGTCGTCCAGGGTCTTCCGGAACATCTCGATCGCGGTGACCTTGGTCTTGAAGCCCTTCTCGCGGATGCCGACGACCTCGACGTCCTCGTTCGGGAGCAGCACGCCACGCTCGACACGACCGGTGACGACGGTGCCACGACCGGTGATCGTGAACACGTCCTCGACGGGCATGAGGAACGGCTTCTCGGTCTCGCGCTCGGGCTGCGGGATCGCGGTGTCGACCGCGCTCATCAGCTCGAGCAGCTTCTCGGTCCACACCGGGTCGCCCTCGAGCGCCTTCAGCGCGGAGACCTGGACGACCGGCAGGTCGTCACCCGGGTACTCCTGCGAGGAGAGCAGCTCGCGCACCTCGAGCTCGACGAGCTCCAGGAGCTCCTCGTCGTCGACCATGTCGCTCTTGTTGAGCGCCACGACGATGTACGGCACACCGACCTGACGGGCCAGCAGCACGTGCTCGCGGGTCTGCGGCATCGGGCCGTCGGTCGCCGCCACCACCAGGATCGCGCCGTCCATCTGCGCGGCACCGGTGATCATGTTCTTGATGTAGTCGGCGTGACCGGGGCAGTCGACGTGCGCGTAGTGACGCGCCTCGGTCTGGTACTCGACGTGCGCGATGGAGATCGTGATGCCGCGGGCCTTCTCCTCCGGCGCCTTGTCGATCTCGTCGAACGGCGTGTACGGGTTCAGGTCCGGGTACTGGTCGTGCAGGACCTTGGTGATGGCCGCCGTCAGCGTCGTCTTACCGTGGTCGATGTGACCAATGGTGCCGATGTTGACGTGCGGCTTAGTCCGCTCGAACTTCGCCTTCGCCACTGGGTCCTCCTGTGGACTTTCTTGGTTCGTTCGCCCCGGCGCGCGGTTCGGCGCTTAGGACTCTGTCGACAGCCTTTCCGGCCGGAAGGCCGGAGAGCTTTTGTGGGTTCTGCGGCGATGAAGCCTACAGGCCCGGTCTCACGCAACCCGATCGAGGTGGCCGCGGGCGGGAGAACCCTCCCGCGACCGCCCTCGCGTCATCGGATCAGCCGAGGGTGAGCGTCACTCACCCGTCGCCTTGGCGATGATCTCCTTGGCCACCGAGTTCGGAACCTCGGCGTAGGAGTCGAACTGCATGCTGTAGCTAGCCCGGCCCTGGGTCTTCGACCGCAGGTCGCCGACGTAGCCGAACATCTCCGACAGCGGCACCAGAGCCCGGACGACGCGAGCGCCACTGCGCTCCTCCATCGCCTGGATGATGCCACGCCGGGAGTTGAGGTCGCCGATGACGTCACCCATGTTCTCCTCAGGAGTGGTGACCTCAACGGCCATCATCGGCTCGAGGAGTGCGGGGTCGGCCTTGCGGGCCGCCTCCTTCATCGCCATCGAGCCGGCGATCTTGAATGCCATCTCCGACGAGTCGACCTCGTGGTACTGGCCGTCCACCAGGGTGAGCTTGACGCCCACCAGGGGGAAGCCGGCGAGGATGCCGTACTGCATGGCGTCCTGCGCGCCCGCGTCCACCGAGGGGATGAACTCCCGGGGGATGCGGCCACCGGTCACGGCGTTGGCGAACTCGTAGGTCGGCGCGTCGTTGCCCAGCGGCAGCGGCTCCACGCTGATGATCACGCGGGCGTACTGGCCGGAACCACCGGTCTGCTTCTTGTGGGTGTACTCGATCTTCTCCACCTTGCGGCGGATGGTCTCGCGGTACGCCACCTGCGGCTTGCCGATGTTCGCCTCGACGTTGAACTCGCGGCGCATCCGGTCGACCAGGATGTCCAGGTGCAGCTCGCCCATGCCGGAGATGACCGTCTGACCGGTCTGGTCGTCCAGCTTGACGCGGAAGGTCGGGTCCTCCTCGGCCAGCCGCTGGATGGCGGTGCTGAGCTTCTCCTGGTCGGCCTTGGTCTTCGGCTCGATGGCCACCTCGATGACCGGCTCCGGGAAGGTCATCGACTCCAGGATGACCGGGTTCGCCGGGTCGCACAGGGTGTCACCGGTGGTGGTCTGCTTCAGACCCTGCACCGCGATGATGTCGCCGGCCTGGGCGGAGCTGCGCTCCTCCCGCTTGTTGGCGTGCATCTGGTAGATCTTGCCGATCCGCTCCTTGCGGTCCTTGGTGGAGTTGATCACCTGGGAACCGGACTCGAGCGTGCCGGAGTAGATCCGGACGTAGGTGAGCTTGCCGAGGTGCTTGTCGGTCTGGATCTTGAAGGCCAGACCGGAGAACGGCTCGGAGACCGCGGGCTTCCGCTGCAGCGGAGTCTCGCCGTCGGTGGCCGTACCCTCGATCGCCGGGATGTCCAGCGGCGAGGGCAGGTACGCGACGACCGCGTCCAGCATCGGCTGGATGCCCTTGTTCTTGAAGGCGGTACCGGTGAGGACCGGGTTGGCCTTGCCGGCGATGGTGGACCGGCGGATGGCGGCCTTGATCTCGTCGACCGAGATCTCCTCGCCCTCGAGGTACTTCTCCATCACCGAGTCGTCGACGTCGGCGAGGGTCTCCATCAGCTTCTCGCGCCACTCCGCGGCGGAGTCGGCGAGGTCGGCCGGGATCTCCTCGACCGCGTAGTCCTCACCCTTCTGGGTCTCGCCGCGCCAGGTGAGCGCGCGCATCTCGACCAGGTCGACCACGCCGATGAAGTCGGACTCGGCGCCGATCGGGATCTGGAGCACCAGCGGGGTGGCGTTGAGCCGGTCGATCATCATCTGCACGCAGCGGAAGAAGTCGGCGCCGGTCCGGTCGAGCTTGTTGACGAAGCACATCCGGGGGACGTTGTACTTGTCCGCCTGCCGCCAGACGTTCTCCGTCTGGGGCTCCACGCCGGCCACGCCGTCGTAGACCGCGACCGCACCGTCCAGCACCCGCAGCGACCGCTCGACCTCGACCGTGAAGTCGACGTGGCCGGGCGTGTCGATGATCTGGATCGTGTGGCCCTTCCACTCGCACTTGGTGGCGGCGGAAGTGATGGTGATACCGCGCTCCTGCTCCTGCTCCATCCAGTCCATGACGGCGGCGCCCTCGTGGACCTCACCGATCTTGTACGTGATGCCGGTGTAGAACAGGATTCGCTCGGTGGTAGTGGTCTTACCGGCATCGATGTGGGCCATGATGCCGATGTTGCGTACGTTGGCGAGCGCGTCTGCGGCGGCCACTTCAATCCCTACTTATCGTCGTCTCGACACAACTGGTGGCGGTTCCGGCGCCGGGCGGGCGCCGGAACCTCAGGTGTTACCAGCGGTAGTGCGCGAAGGCCTTGTTGGACTCGGCCATCTTGTGCGTGTCCTCACGCCGCTTGACGGCGGCGCCCAGGCCGTTGCTCGCGTCCAGCAGCTCGTTCATCAGCCGCTCGACCATGGTCTTCTCGCGCCGGGCCCGGGAGTAGGTCACCAGCCAGCGCAGACCGAGGGTGGTCGCGCGGGACGGCCGGACCTCGACCGGAACCTGGTAGGTGGCGCCACCGACACGGCGGCTGCGCACCTCGAGGGTCGGCTTGACGTTGTCCATCGCGCGCTTGAGCGTGACGACCGGGTCGGTGCCGGACTTCTCGCGGCAGCCCTCCAGGGCGGCGTACACGATGCGCTCGGCGAGCTGACGCTTACCGCGCATCAGGATCTTGTTCACCAGCTGGGTGACCAGGGGCGAGTTGTACACCGGGTCAGCGACCAGCGGCTTCCGCGGAGCGGGTCCCTTACGCGGCATGTCAGCTCTTCTCCTTCTTCGCGCCGTAGCGGCTGCGAGCCTGCTTGCGGTTGCGGACACCCTGGGTGTCCAGCGAACCGCGCACGATCTTGTACCGCACGCCGGGCAGGTCCTTCACACGGCCGCCACGCACGAGCACGATCGAGTGCTCCTGCAGGTTGTGGCCGACGCCCGGGATGTAGGCGGTCACCTCGATCTGGCTGCTGAGCTTGACACGAGCGACCTTGCGCAGCGCCGAGTTCGGCTTCTTCGGGGTGGTGGTGTACACACGGGTGCACACGCCGCGCCGCTGGGGAGACCCCTTGAGCGCCGGGGTCTTCGTCTTGGTCGTCTTGGCCTGACGGCCCTTTCGGACCAACTGCTGAATGGTGGGCACCGGGTTTCTCCGCTCCCTTCGGCCGCTGCGAGGCGACCGCGCCGTCTGCTCCAGCCGTCCGGATGGGCGGCTCTCTTACATTCCAACCGGGGCCGCCTGACGGAGCCCCAGCACCCGCGGTCGGGCGTGTCGCCCAAATCACGGTCCGGTGCCGGCCGCTGACGCGTCGTACCGGATGTTCTGGTCTTGGTGGTGCGACCGCGAGATCACCGGCTGACCGGTTCCAGCGCACGCACGCATTGCCCGGGCGAGCCCGGGCACAAGGGGAAAGAGTACCTACCACAGCCGCGCCGGTCAAAACGGATGGGTCGGGAAGGACCGCTCCGCGGTCCGCCGCCCGGTCTCCGGGTCGCCGATGCGCCAACGATGGGCACCTACAGTGACAAGTGTACCGGCCCGTCCGCCGAACGACCCGGCGGCCCCGACACCGCCCGGCCTTCGGGCACCCGGACATACCGCTCAACCCAGGTCACCGGCCACAGGCGTCGCGGCGAGGGCCTCACGTGATCTGCACCACCAGGGCCAGGGCGAGCCCGATCAGGCCGAACAGCACCCCCACCGCGCCGCAGGAGATCCCCGCGACGGCCAGGCGGGCGCCGGTGAACCGGACCGAGGGCGGCGGCGCCGGCCGCCGGATCTGCCGCCGGGCGAGCAGCCCGGCCACCACCGCGCCGACGCCGATCAGCCCGCCGAGCACGGTGAACGCGCCCGCCGCCCAGGCACCGCCGACGTTCCGGCCGGCGAGACCGACGCACAACACCAGCAGGGACACCCCGATCGCGGCGATGCCGGCGACGAGCGACCCGATGGCCAGACCCGAGGTGACCGGCGGCACGTCGAGGTGGACCACACCGAACGGCGTACCCGGCACCGCGTCGACCCGCTTCGGCGGCCGCGGCGCCTCGGCCGGCGGCGGCGGGAACGCCGGACCGCCGTGCGGACCCCAGCCGCCGTGGCCGGGCGCGCTCGCCGACGCCGGCCACCCGCCGCCGTGCGCCGGCCGGTTCCCCGGGTACGCCCCGTACGGCACCGGCTGGTGCGCCGGCGCGGACGCGGGACCCGGCGGGTACGGCCCGCCGCGGGTCGGGTCGCCTCCCGGCGGAGCCGGTTCCGTCACGGGATCCTCCTGTCCACACGCGCCCGCCGCGCGACGGACACCGGCCAGGCTACCGTCGCCGATCACCGTCGGGTGGGCGGGCGCGGGCCCGCTCCCCCACCGGGTCAGTCGAAGTTCGGCGCGAAGTCGTGGCCGAACGAGGCGTCGGCGGCCCGGACCACACCGATCACCACCGCCGCGACCACGGCGGCGGCGGTCAGCACCAGTCCGGTCCGCGCCATCTGCTCGCCGCGCCGCAGCCAGTCCGCGCCGGTGAGATAACCACCCGAGGCGTACGCCTCCCGGCGCGCCTGCCGGGCCAGCATGAGCGCGACAGTGGCCGGCACCGCGCCGCCGAGGAACAGACCGGTGAGCGCGCCGATCAGCCCGAGCGCGAAGACGGCGCGGGCCTTGGTGGAGCGGACCGGCTCCGGATCGTGCGGATGGCGGTACGCCTGCGGCGCGACGGGCGCCTGCCCGGGCACGGTCGTCATGCCCTCCATCATGCCCCGGCCCGGCCGTCCATCCGGACGGAAGGCAGCCCGGTCCCGGCACTCCGGACGCGACGAGGCCCCCGGCGGATGCCGGGGGCCTCGTCGTCTTCTACTGCTTAGCGGTACGACCCGAAGTCGAAGTCGTCCAGCGGAACCGCCTGGCCGCTGGCCGGCCCGAAGCCGTAGTCGGTCTCCGGGTATCCGGTCATCGAGTAGACCTTGGCCTTCGCCTCCTCGGTCGGCTCGACCCGGACGTTGCGGTACTTGCTGATGCCCGTACCGGCCGGGATGAGCTTACCGATGATCACGTTCTCCTTGAGGCCGATCAGCGAGTCGCTGCGGGCGTGGATCGCCGCGTCCGTCAGCACCCGGGTGGTCTCCTGGAAGGAGGCCGCCGACAGCCAGGAGTCAGTGGCAAGCGATGCCTTGGTGATACCCATCAGCACCGGGCGACCGGCGGCGGGCTCGCCACCCTCGCCGACGAGCCGGCGGTTCTCCGACTCGAACAGCGCCCGGTCGACCAGCACACCCGGCAGGAACTCGGTCGAGCCGGAGTCGATGACCGTCACCCGCTTGAGCATCTGGCGGATGATGATCTCGATGTGCTTGTCGTGGATGAGCACACCCTGCGAGCGGTAGACCTCCTGGACCTCCTGGGTCAGGTGGACCTGGACCGCGCGCGGGCCGAGGATGCGCAGCAGTTCGTGCGGGTCGATGGTGCCCTCGGTGAGCTTCTCGCCGACCTCGACGTGGTCGCCGTCGTGCGCCCGCAGCCGGACCCGCTTCGAGATCTTGTCGTAGACGATCTCGTCGCTGCCGTCGTCCGGGATGACCACGATCTTGCGGGACCGCTCGCCGTCCTCGATGCGGATGCGACCCGGGGTGTCGGCGATGGGCGCCTTACCCTTCGGCACCCGGGCCTCGAAGATCTCCTGGACACGGGGCAGACCCTGGGTGATGTCCTCACCCGCGACACCACCGGTGTGGAAGGTACGCATCGTCAGCTGCGTACCCGGCTCACCGATCGACTGGGCGGCGATGATGCCGACCGCCTCGCCGACGTCCACGGTCTTGCCGGTCGGCAGCGAGCGGCCGTAGCACGCACCGCAGACGCCCAGCTTCGACTCGCAGGTGAGCACGCTGCGCACCCGCACCGTCTCCGTCCCGGCGGCGACGATCGCGTCGACCAGGATGGAGTTGATGTCCTGGCCGCGGTGGGCCACCACGGTGCCGTCCGGCCCCTTGATGTCGTCGGCCAGCGTCCGGGCGTGCACGCTGGTCTCGGCGTGCTCGTGCACGACGAGCTTGCCGTCGACCCGCTCACCGATCTGCATCGGGATGGCACGGTCGGTGCCGCAGTCCTCCTCGCGGATGATGACGTCCTGCGAGACGTCCACCAGACGCCGGGTCAGGTAACCCGAGTCGGCGGTACGCAGGGCGGTGTCCGCGAGACCCTTACGGGCGCCGTGCGTGGAGATGAAGTACTCCAGCACGGACAGACCCTCCCGGTACGAGGCCTTGATCGGCCGCGGGATGATCTCGCCCTTCGGGTTGGCCACCAGACCACGGATCGCCGCGATCTGCCGGAGCTGGAGCAGGTTACCGCGGGCACCCGAGTTGATCATCTTCCACAGCGGGTTCTCCTGCGGCAGCGCGGTGTCCATCTCCTTGGCGACCTCGTTGGTCGCCTTGGTCCAGATCTCGATGAGCTCGCCGCGGCGCTCCTCGGCGGTCATCAGACCACGCTGGTACTGCTTGTCGATCCGGTCGGCTTCCTTCTCGTACCGCTCCAGGATCTCCCGCTTGCGCGGCGGAGCGATGACGTCCTCCATGCCGATGGTGACGCCGGACCAGGTGGCCCAGTGGAAGCCGGCCTCCTTGAGCCCGTCCAGGGTGGCCGCCAGGGCCACCTTCGGGAACCGCTCGGCGAGGTCGTTGACGATCGCGGAGAGCTGGCCCTTGCGGATCTCGTAGTTCACGAAGCGGTAGCCCGGGGGCAGCGTCTCGTTGAACAGGACCCGGCCCAGGGTGGTCTCCACCGTCACCGGCTCGCCCTCGGTCCAGCCCTCGGCGGGGGTCCAGGGCTCGGCGCCGGCGCCGTTGTCCACACCGACGACGTCGCGCAGCCGGATCCGGACCGGCGCCTGCAGGTGCAGCTCGCCGTTGTCGTACGCCATCCGCGCCTCGGCGTCCGAGCTGAACGCCCGGCCCTCGCCCTTGCCTCCCGGAGTGAGGTGGGTGAGGTGGTAGAGACCGATGACCATGTCCTGGGTCGGCATGGTGACCGGCTTGCCGTCGGCCGGCTTGAGGATGTTGTTCGACGACAGCATCAGGATCCGCGCCTCGGCCTGGGCCTCGGCGGACAGCGGCACGTGGACCGCCATCTGGTCACCGTCGAAGTCGGCGTTGAACGCGGTGCAGACCAGCGGGTGGATCTGGATGGCCTTGCCCTCGACCAGCTGCGGCTCGAAGGCCTGGATGCCCAGACGGTGCAGGGTCGGCGCGCGGTTCAGCAGAACCGGGTGCTCGCCGATGACCTCTTCCAGCACGTCCCACACGACCGGCCGCTGCCGCTCGACCATCCGCTTGGCGGACTTGATGTTCTGCGCGTGGTTGAGGTCGACCAGCCGCTTCATCACGAACGGCTTGAACAGCTCCAGCGCCATCTGCTTGGGCAGGCCGCACTGGTGCAGCTTGAGCTTCGGGCCGACCACGATGACCGAACGGCCGGAGTAGTCGACGCGCTTGCCCAGCAGGTTCTGGCGGAACCGGCCCTGCTTGCCCTTGAGCATGTCGGACAGCGACTTGAGCGGCCGGTTACCCGGGCCGGTGACCGGACGACCGCGACGGCCGTTGTCGAACAGCGCGTCGACGGCCTCCTGGAGCATCCGCTTCTCGTTGTTGACGATGATCTCGGGTGCGCCGAGGTCGATCAGCCGCTTGAGGCGGTTGTTCCGGTTGATCACACGCCGGTACAGGTCGTTCAGGTCGGAGGTCGCGAAGCGGCCACCGTCGAGCTGCACCATCGGGCGCAGGTCCGGCGGGATGACCGGGACGCAGTCCAGCACCATGCCGAGCGGCGAGTTCCGGGTGTTCTGGAACGCCGCGACGACCTTGAGCCGCTTGAGCGCACGGATCTTCCGCTGGCCCTTGCCGGAGCGGATGGTCTCGCGCAGGCTCTCCGCCTCGGCCCCCAGGTCCATGTTTTGGACCAGGGCCTTGATCGCCTCGGCGCCCATGCTGCCGGTGAAGTACTCACCGAAGCGGTCGCGCAGCTCGCGGTAGAGCAGCTCGTCGGTGACCAGCTGCTTCGGCTCCAGCTTGCGGAAGGTGTCGAGAACCTCGTCGAGGCGGTCGATCTCGCGCTGGGCCCGGTCGCGGATCTGGCGCATCTCGCGCTCTCCGCCCTCCTTGACCTTGCGCCGGACGTCCGCCTTCGCGCCCTCGGCCTCCAGCTCGGCCAGGTCGGCCTCCAGCTTGGCGGCCCGCTTCTCGATCTCCGAGTCGCGGCTGTTCTCGGCCTGCCGCTTCTCGGCCAGAATCTCGTTCTCGATGGTCGAGAGGTCGCGGTGACGCGCTTCGGCGTCCACGCTCGTCACGACGTACGAGGCGAAGTAGATGATCTTTTCGAGGTCCTTCGGGGCGAGGTCCAGCAGGTAGCCCAGCCGGCTCGGCACGCCCTTGAAGTACCAGATGTGGGTCACCGGAGCGGCAAGCTCGATGTGACCCATCCGCTCCCGGCGAACCTTGGAGCGGGTCACCTCGACGCCGCAGCGCTCGCAGATGATGCCCTTGAAGCGGACCCGCTTGTACTTACCGCAGTAGCACTCCCAGTCCCGCTGCGGACCGAAGATCTTCTCGCAGAAGAGCCCGTCCTTCTCCGGCTTGAGGGTGCGGTAGTTGATGGTCTCGGGCTTCTTGACCTCGCCGTGGGACCACTGACGGATGTCGTCAGCAGTGGCGAGGCCGATGCGCAGCTCGTCGAAGAAGTTGACGTCGAGCACTATGTCCCCTATGTCGTCGTCTGTACTGCTAGCTAACGAGTGGGATCCGGGGCAGGGTGACCCTGCCCCGGATCACCACCTCAGACCTCTTCGACCGAGCTCGGCTCGCGCCGGGACAGGTCGATGCCCAGCTCCTCCGCCGCCCGGAACACCTCGTCGTCGGTCTCGCGCATCTCCAGGGCCACACCGTCGCTGGAGAGCACCTCGACGTTGAGGCACAGCGACTGCAGCTCCTTGAGCAGCACCTTGAACGACTCCGGGATGCCCGGCTCGGGGATGTTCTCGCCCTTGACGATCGCCTCGTAGACCTTGACCCGGCCCAGGACGTCGTCGGACTTGATGGTCAGCAGCTCCTGCAGGGCGTAGGCGGCGCCGTACGCCTGCATGGCCCAGCACTCCATCTCACCGAAGCGCTGGCCACCGAACTGTGCCTTACCACCCAGCGGCTGCTGGGTGATCATCGAGTACGGACCGGTCGAACGGGCGTGGATCTTGTCGTCGACCAGGTGGTTGAGCTTCAGGATGTAGACGTAGCCGACCGCGATCGGGTCCGGCAGCGGCTCACCGGAGCGACCGTCGAACAGTTGCGCCTTACCCGTGCGCCCGATCAGCTGCTTGCCGTCCCGGTTGGGCAGGGTCGACGCGAGCAGACCGGAGATCTCCTCCTCGCGGGCACCGTCGAAGACCGGGGTGGCCACGTTGGTGTCCGGCTCGGACTCGTGCGCCTCGATCGAGCGGAGCTGACGCTTCCACTCCTCGTCGTCGCCGTCCACGCTCCAGCCGGTCTTGGCCACCCACCCGAGGTGGGTCTCCAGGACCTGGCCGATGTTCATCCGGGACGGCACACCGAGCGGGTTCAGCACGATGTCGACCGGGGTGCCGTCCTCCAGGAACGGCATGTCCTCGATCGGCAGGATCTTGGAGATGACGCCCTTGTTGCCGTGGCGGCCCGCGAGCTTGTCACCGTCCTGGATCTTGCGCTTCTGGGCCACGTAGACCCGCACCAGCTCGTTGACGCCCGGGGGCAGCTCGTCGCCGTCCTCGCGGGAGAAGGTACGCACACCGATGACCGTGCCGGTCTCGCCGTGCGGCACCTTCAGCGAGGTGTCCCGGACCTCGCGCGCCTTCTCGCCGAAGATCGCGCGGAGCAGCCGCTCCTCGGGGGTCAGCTCGGTCTCGCCCTTCGGCGTGACCTTGCCGACCAGGATGTCGCCGGGGACGACCTCGGCGCCGATCCGGATGATGCCGCGCTCGTCGAGGTCGGCGAGCATCTCCTCGCTGACGTTCGGGATGTCGCGGGTGATCTCCTCCGGGCCCAGCTTGGTGTCCCGGGCGTCGACCTCGTGCTCCTCGATGTGGATCGAGGTGAGCACGTCCTGCTGCACGAGGCGCTGCGACAGGATGATCGCGTCCTCGTAGTTGTGGCCCTCCCAGCACATGAACGCCACCAGCAGGTTGCGTCCGAGCGCCATCTCGCCCTCGTCGGTGCACGGACCGTCGGCGATGACCTGGCCGGCCTCGACGCGGTCACCCTCGAAGACGACCGGCTTCTGGTTGACGCAGGAGCCGGCGTTGGAGCGGCGGAACTTGTGCAGCAGGTACGTCCGGCGGTGGCCGTCGTCCTGGTGGACCGTGATGTAGTCCGCGCAGAGGTCCTCGACCACACCGCCGACCTCGGCCACGACCACGTCGCCGGCGTCCACGGCCGCGCGGTACTCCATGCCCGTACCGACCAGCGGGGCCTCGGCCTTGACCAGCGGCACCGCCTGACGCTGCATGTTCGCGCCCATGAGCGCGCGGTTCGCGTCGTCGTGCTCCAGGAACGGGATCATCGCGGTGGCGACCGAGGTCATCTGCCGCGGCGACACGTCCATGTAGTCCACGGCGCCCGGCGCGACGTCCTCGGTCTCGCCGCCCTTACGGCGGACCAGGACGCGGTCCTCGGCGAAGGTGCCGTCCGACTTCAGCGGGGCGTTGGCCTGCGCCTTGACGAACCGGTCCTCCTCGTCCGCGGTCAGGTAGTCGATCTGGTCGGTGACCCGGCCGTCGATGACCTTCCGGTACGGCGTCTCGATGAAGCCGAACGGGTTGACCCGGGCGAACGTGGACAGCGCGCCGATCAGGCCGATGTTCGGGCCTTCCGGCGTCTCGATCGGGCACATCCGGCCGTAGTGGGACGGGTGCACGTCCCGGACCTCGAAGCCGGCCCGCTCGCGGGACAGACCGCCCGGGCCGAGCGCGCTCAGCCGGCGCCGGTGGGTCAGGCCCGCCAGCGGGTTGGTCTGGTCCATGAACTGGGACAGCTGCGACGTGCCGAAGAACTCCTTGATCGCCGCCACCACCGGGCGGATGTTGATCAGGGTCTGCGGCGTGATCGCCTCGACGTCCTGGGTGGTCATCCGCTCGCGGACGACCCGCTCCATCCGGGAGAGACCCACCCGGACCTGGTTCTGGATCAGCTCGCCCACGGTACGCAGGCGACGGTTGCCGAAGTGGTCGATGTCGTCGGCCTCGTAGCCCTCCTCACCGGCGTGCAGCCGGCAGAGGTACTCCACGGTGGCGACGATGTCGTCCTCGGTCAGCGTGCCGGTGGTGATCGGTACGTCAACCTCGAGCTTCTTGTTGAACTTGTAACGCCCGACCTTGGCGACGTCGTACCGCTTCGGGTTGAAGAAGAGGTTGTCGAGCAGGGTCTGGGCGTTCTCACGGGTCGGCGGCTCGCCAGGGCGGAGCTTCCGGTAGATGTCGAGCAGGGCCTCGTCCTGCCCGGCGATGTGGTCCTTCTCGAGCGTGGTCATCATCAGCTCGGACCAGCCGAACTTCTCGCGGATGCGCTCCGCGGACCACCCGATGGCCTTGAGCAGGACGGTGACGGCCTGCCGGCGCTTGCGGTCGATGCGAACGCCGACCGTGTCGCGCTTGTCGATGTCGAACTCCAGCCAGGCACCCCGGCTCGGGATGACCTTGACGCTGGAGAGGTCGCGGTCGGAGGTCTTGTCCGGCTGCTTGTCGAAGTAGACGCCCGGCGAGCGGACGAGCTGGCTGACCACGACGCGCTCGGTGCCGTTGATGATGAAGGTGCCCTTCGGCGTCATCATCGGGAAGTCACCCATGAACACCGTCTGGCTCTTGATCTCGCCAGTGGTGTTGTTGGTGAACTCCGCGGTCACGAACAGCGGCGCGCAGTAGGTCAGGTCCTTCTCCTTGCACTCCTCGATCGAGGCCTTGACCTCGTCGAAGCGCGGAGCCGAGAAGGAGAGCGACATGGTGCCGGAGAAGTCCTCAATGGGACTGATCTCGTCGAGGATCTCCGCGAGACCCGAGCGTGCGTGCGGGTCGTCCGCCGACCGGCCCTGCCAAGCCTCGTTGCCGACGAGCCAGTCGAAGGACTCGTTCTGGATGGCGAGGAGGTTGGGGACCTCGAGGTGTTCGGTGATCCGACCGAAAGAAACTCGGCGGGGCGCGAATGCGCTCGACGTACGACTGGTCTTCGCAGGGCGGGAAGCTGCCAAGATGCGTCCTTCCGAGGACCGGTGCTGCAGAACGGCTGGTACGCGTGCACTCCAATGACCCCACCAGAAATATCCACAATCGGACATTTCCGAGCAGGGGTCAAGTCGGAAGGCAGCGCAAACTAGCAGTGTAGCCGAGAGGCTAACCGCTGTCCAGCCCACCCCGCAGGTCGTCGCGGAACAAGCCCTGGGACCTCGGAAAACCGGGTCGACCGGGCCGCTCGGAACGCGACGCTCCTGCCGGTCCGCTCGGGCGCCGTGGCGACGGTGCTGCCGTTGCCCTTACCCGAGAGTCGGCCGTTGCAAGCGCGGAAGGTCTTGCTGATGTTCAGCGTGCCTGGCAGGCCCGTGCCGCGTCAAGGGCCGGTTACCGCTCGGGGTGTCTTTCCCACCGACGGGCTACCGACAGACGTCGCTGACCGGCCGATGAGAGGACGCTGTACGCCCTGCTCACGCCGTTCGCCGACGGGTGGCACCAACGCGGCGGGCGGCGACCCGGTCCCCCGGATCACCGCCCGCCGCGACGCGGTGTGCCCCGGCTCACGTGAGCCGGACGCGCGTCAGGTCAACCGCAAGGTCACTTGAGGGTGACCTTGGCGCCCTCGCCCTCGAGCTTGGCCTTGGCCTTCTCGGCGGTCTCCTTGTTGGCCTTCTCCAGGATGGCCTTCGGAGCGGCCTCGACCAGGTCCTTGGCCTCCTTGAGGCCCAGGCCGGTCAGCTCGCGCACGACCTTGATGACCTGGATCTTCTTGCCACCGTCGGCGTCGAGGATGACGTCGAACTCGTCCTTCTCCGGCTCGGCCTCGGCGGCCGGGGCACCCGGACCGGCAGCGCCGGCGACGGCGACCGGAGCGGCCGCGGTGACCTCGAAGGTCTCCTCGAACTGCTTCACGAACTCGGAGAGCTCGATCAGCGTCATCTCCTTGAACGCGTCGAGCAGCTCGTCAGTGCTGAGCTTCGCCATGTCTGGCGTCCTTTCTCAAGTGAAAACTAAGAACGTGGGTGCGCCGGGTGGCCTCAGGCCGCCTCGGCGCCCTCCTTCTCGCGCTTGTCCTGCAGGGCGGCCGCCAGACGCGCGGTCTTGGCGAGCGGAGCCTGGAACAGGGCCGCGGCCTTGCTCAGGTTGCCCTTCATGGCGCCGGCCAGCTTGGCCAGCAGCACCTCGCGGGACTCCAGGTCGGCGAGCTTCGTGACCTCGGCCGCGGAAATGGCCTTGCCCTCGAAGACACCGCCCTTGATGACGAGCTTCGGGTTGGCCTTCGCGAAGTCGCGAAGCCCCTTCGCCGCCTCGACGACGTCGCCCGAAACGAAAGTCAGCGCGGTAGGACCGGAGAACAGCTCGTCGAGGCCGGAGATGCCCGCATCGGCCGCGGCACGCTTGGCCAGCGTGTTCTTCGCGACCGTGTAGCTGGTCTCCTTGCCGAGCGAGCGCCGCAGCTGGGTGAGCTGCGAAACCGTGAGCCCGCGGTACTCGGTCAGCACGGTCGCTCCCGCGGTGCGGAAGCTCTCGGTCAGCTCGGCGACGGCCGTGGCCTTGTCGGCCCGGATCGGCTTGTCCGCCATGTCCCTCCTCTCTCGTTGCTCGGAGCTGGTACGCCGGCGGCGAGCCGAGGCTCGACGACGGCGGCGGAGGCATCACGACAACGAAAAAGCCCCGGCGCAGGGCGCACGGGGCGAGGGCCGGGGACACGGGCACAGTCGGCGGACCGTGCGTGACACCGAGTTTCGCTTACCGCCCTGCGCGGGTCGCCCGTCGTCGCGGAACCTTCGACCGTGCCGGAGCACGGTGACCAGCGGTCTCTGGGTGGAACTACCGCACCAGGTTACGCGACGTGCGCCGCAGCACCAAATCGCCGGTTGTGCCCCCGGTCACCAGGGCTCACGCCCGGGTGCGCCGCGCCCAGGCGTAGCCGGTCAGCGCCACCGCCGCCCACGCCACCGCCCAGCCGGTGAGCAGCAGACCGGCCCCGGCCGCGACCGGCCCGGTGACCGCCCGCGCCGTCGCCATGACCGGCGGGACCACCCACGGCGCGACCGAGCCGGAGAGCCCGAGCACCACGATCCCGACCGCGCCGGTGACCAGAACGGCCACCCCGTAGCCGGCACTGCGGGTCACGGCCCGGCTCGCCAGCGCGCCCAGCGCCACCGCCGCGGGCAGGGCGAGCAGGTGGGCCCAGAGCCCGAGCGCCACCCCGACCAGCACCGGCCGCTCCCCCGGCCCCACGGTCGCGGTGACCCCGCCGAGCGGCCACGGCAGCACCAGCGCGACGACCACCACGGCGAGCCCGGCCACCAGCGCCGCGAGCAACCCGGCCGCCCGTTCCCGGGCCGGCCCGACCACCACCCGGGCCAACCGGCGCTGAACGTCGGGTTCCACGTCCAGCAGGATCTTGGTCTGCCAGGCCAGCACCGGGAACAGCACCACGGCGGAGACGCCGTAGGCCTCCGCCGGCCGGGCCCGGCCGCCGCCGTAGAGGACGCCGAGGACGAGCAGGCCGGCCAGCAGCGGCGCCAGCGCCCGTCCGGTACGCAGGAAGCCGGTCAGCCGCAGGCGGGCCAGCGCGATCACCGGGCCGCCTCCGACGCCGGGGGCGTGGCGGGCGGCGGGACGGCGTGTTCGCGTACCCGAAGGATCTGGTGGCCGTCGGCGCGCAGGCGGGCGACGGCGGCGGCCAGCCCGGCGGCCGGCACCGCCAGCTCGACCACGGCGACGGCCGCGCCGCCGGACGTCGCCTCCTCGGTCACCGTGCCGTCGGTGACCGACAGGTGCCGGGCGCCCGGGAGCCGGACCGTCTCGCCCCGGTGGTCGCTGACCAGCACCGTGCCACCGCCGGCCAGCACCTCGCCGATGATCTCGGGGACGGACTCGCGGGCGGTGGCGTCCAGCCCCTCCCACGGCTCGTCGAGCACCAGCAGGCCGGGCGGGCGCAGCAGCGCCTGGGCCAGGCCGACCTTCTGCGCGGTGCCCTTGGACAAGCGCGGCAGGCGGACGTCGTGGAAGCGGGTCAGGCCCAGCCGCTCCACCCAGTGGCGCACCGCCCGTTCGGCGGCGGGCCCGGACAGGCCGGCGACGCGGCCCATGGCGGACAGGTAGGCCCCGACGGTGAACGGCTGGTCGGCGGGGAAGCGCTCCGGCACCCAGCCGACGACCGGCGGCCGGTCGGCCACCCGGCCCCGGCTCGGGCGCAGCACGCCGGCGGCGAGCTGGAGCAGAGTGGACTTGCCGGCGCCGTTGCGGCCGAGCACGACCGCGACCTCGGCGGGACCGATCGCGACGTCGACCTGCCGCAGCACCCACGGGCCCTGCCTGTGGTAGCGGAGCCAGACGCCGTCGAGCCGCATGCGCCCGAGAGTGCCACACCGGACGGACGAACGGGGCCCCGCCACCACGTGGTGGCGGGGCCCCGTTCGGGAGTACGCGTGCTCAGCCCTCGGCCGAGCCCTCCTGGAAGTTCTTCACGACCTTCGGGTCGACCGGAACGCCCGGGCCCATGGTGGTGGTGAGGGTGACCTTCCTGAGGTACGTGCCCTTGGCCGCGGACGGCTTGGCCCGCAGCACCTCGTCCAGCACCGCGGCGTAGTTGTCCACCAGCTGGGTCTCCGAGAAGGAGGCCTTGCCGATGATCAGGTGCAGGTTCGAGTGCTTGTCCACCCGGAAGGTGATCTTCCCGCCCTTGATGTCCGAGACGGCCTTGGTGACGTCCATGGTCACGGTGCCGGTCTTCGGGTTCGGCATGAGACCGCGCGGGCCCAGGATCCGCGCGATCCGGCCGATCTTGGCCATCTGGTCGGGCGTGGCGATCGCCGCGTCGAAGTCCAGCCAACCGCCCTGGATGCGGGCGACCAGCTCGTCGGTGCCCACCTCGTCCGCACCCGCGGCGACGGCCTCCTCGGCCTTCGCGCCGGCGGCGAAGACGATCACGCGGGCGGTCTTACCGGTGCCGTGCGGCAGGTTGACCGTGCCGCGGACCATCTGGTCCGCCTTGCGGGGGTCGACGCCGAGGCGCATCGCGACCTCGACCGTGGCGTCGAACTTGGTGTTGGTGGTGTCCTTGGCCAGCTTGACGGCCTCGACCGGGGTGTAGAGCTTCGACCGGTCGATGACGTCCGCGGCCTTGCGGTAGCTCTTGCTGCGCTGCATTTCTGGTGACTCCTGTGGTCTCTGGCGGGCGCGCGTCACTCGCGGCCCTCCCACGAACAGATCGGGTGGAGCGGGTACCGAGGTCAGTCGGCGACGGTCAGGCCCATCGACCGGGCGGTGCCGGCGATGATCTTCTCGGCCTGGTCGATGTCGTTGGCGTTGAGGTCCGCCATCTTCTTCTCGGCGATCTCACGCAGCTGGGCGCGGGTGACCGAGCCGACCTTCTCCTTGTGCGGGACGCCCGAGCCCTTCTGCACGCCGGCGGCCTTGATCAGCAGCCGGGCGGCGGGCGGGGTCTTCAGCACGAAGGTGAACGTGCGGTCCTCGTAGACGCTGATCTCGGCGGGGACGATGTCGCCCCGCTGGGACTCGGTCTGCGCGTTGTAGGACTTGCAGAACTCCATGATGTTCACGCCGTGCTGGCCGAGCGCGGGGCCGACCGGCGGCGCCGGAGTGGCCTGGCCCGCCGGCAGCTGAAGCGTGAACGTCTTGACGAGCTTCTTCTTCGGAGGCATGTCTCTTCCTGGGGCTTGGAACTGGGATTCTCGCCGGTCCGCGGGCGCGCACGGTCAGCACGGTGCGGACAGCCGACGTTCTAGGGTAGCGCAGCCGTCGGCCACCCTCCGCGCCGAGGTCGGCGGGTGGCGAAACGGCGCACCGGCGGCCACCCCCGGAGGGGCGGGCCGCCGGTGCCGACGTACGTCAGATCTTGGCGACCTGGTTGAAGTTCAGCTCGACCGGCGTCTCCCGGCCGAAGATCGACACCAGCACCTTGAGCTTCTGCTGATCGGCATTGATCTCGCTGATCGTCGCCGGCAGCGACGCGAACGCGCCGTCGGTGACGGTGACCGAGTCGCCGACCTCGAAGTCGAGGACCCGGACCTCGGGCTTGGCCTTCTTCTGCTCGGTCTCGACCGCCGGGGCCAGCCACTTGAGCACCTCGTCGAGGCTCAGCGGCGCCGGCCGGTCGGCCCGGTCGGTCGCGCCGACGAAGCCGGTGACCCCCGGGGTGTTCCGGACGCAGGAGTAGGACTCGGCGGTCAGCTCCATCCGGACCAGGATGTAACCCGGGAAGACCTTCGCCTGCACCTGCGACCGCTTGCCGTTCTTGACCTCGACCTCTTCCCGGGTCGGCACCTCGACCTGGTAGATGAAGTCCTCCATGTCGAGGGAGGTGATCCGGGTCTCGAGGTTGGTCTTGACCTTGTTCTCGTAGCCGGCGTACGAGTGCACCACGTACCAGTCGCCGGGCGCGTAGCGCAGCTTCTGGCGCAGCTCGGCGACCGGGTCGAAGTCCTCGTCCGGGGCCGGCTCGGTGGTCGGGAACTCCGGCTCGCTGGCGGCCTCGACCGACTCGTTGTTGGCCGCCGTCGCCACCGCGGACTGCTCGTCCGGGGTTCCGGCGGTCTCGTCGTACTCAGGCACGCTCGCTCACTTCCGTCAGTATCGCTGTCCGCAGGTCAGCTGGACTCGCCGAAGACCCACAGCACCGCCTTGGCGAAGCCGTAGTCCAGGCCGGCCACGATCGCCAGCATCACCGCCACGAAGGTGACCACCACGGCCGTGTAGGTCAGCAGCTCCTTGCGGGTCGGCCAGATGACCTTACGCAGCTCGGCCACGACCTCGCGGAAGAACCGCGCGATGCGGGCGAACAGCCCGATCCGCTCGGTGTCCTTGCGGGTCTTCCGGCCCTCGGCCGGCTCGGCCTGCGCCCGCTTGCGGGTCGCGGTGCCACCCCGGGCGACCGGTTCGTCCGCGTCGGTGGCGTCGTCGTCGGCCACGTCGTCGACGGTCGCGTCGTCGTTCAGACGCTCGTCGCCGTCGTCCTCGCCGCGGCGCTTGCTCTCGGCCACTTCGCCCTCCGTGCGGGATATGGGGTCGCACGCCGGACGGCGTACGCGGCGTGTTGGTCACGCCGGCCGGACCAACCGTCCCGCGACGGGCCGCGGCCGGCGGACCGGCCGGGAGGGCCCGAACGCCTCGGAACCACCCCACCGGTGCCACCACCACGGGCCGGACGCCACCGGTGAGGGCGGCGCGACCCACGGAACGGTCAGGCCTGAGGCGCAGGGGTGACAGGACTTGAACCTGCAGCCTGCGGTTTTGGAGACCGCTGCTCTGCCAATTGAGCTACACCCCTGTGCGACAACTCACCTCCGCCCGGACATGCTGTGCCGAGCGGGGGTCACTTGCCCCACGGCGGACCAGTGTACGGGTAGTCGTGCGACTTTCCCAACCGGTCTGCCCCTCGCGCGTCGGGCGGGCCCTCAGCGCGTCGCGCGGATAAGTGCCCGGGCCTGCGACAGCACCTTCTCACCCTGGCAGGTGGCGGTGATGTCCAGCCTGGTCAGGCCCTCTTCGGTGACCTCCTTGACCACCGCGGACACCTCGATCTCGGTGCCCTCGTCGGTGTCCGGGACGACCACCGGGCGGGTGAACCGGACGCCGAAGTCGACCACCGCGTCCGGCGCGCCGGCCCAGCCGGCCACCGCCCGGCCGACCAGGGCCATGGTGAACATGCCGTGGGCGATGACGCCCGGCAGCCCGACGCCGGTGGCGGTGCGGTCGCTCCAGTGGATCGGGTTGAAGTCGCCCGAGGCGCCCGCGTAGCGGACCAGGTCCGCGCGGGTCACCCGGTACGTCTGGGTGGGCAGTTCCATGTCCTCAGGCCTCCCCGCGTACGACGATCTTGGACCAGACGGCGACCACCGGCTCACCGTCCACGGTGCTCACATCCGTGCGGGTGGTCAGAAAACCGTGGCCGCCCCGGCTGGTGACCTCCTCGATGGTGCTCACGCACACCAGCTCGTCCCCGGCCACCACCGGCCGGGTGTACGCGAACCGCTGGTCGCCGTGCACCACGCGGCTGTAGTCGACGCCGAGCGCCGGATCCTCGACGATCTGCCGGCTCGCCGCCATCGTGACGACCACCGGGAACGTCGGCGGCGCCACCACGTCGGAGTGGCCGAGCGACCGGGCCGCCTCCGGATCGTGGTGGACCGGGTCGGTCGCGCCGACGGCGGCGGCGAACTCGCGGATCTTTTCTCGGCCCACCTGATAGGGGGCGGTCGGCGGGTACGTCCGGCCGACGAAGGACGGGTCCAGGGACATGCCGCCGAACCTACACGGAAAACACGAACGCCGATCCGCCCGGTCGGGCGACCCGGAGGCCACCCGTCAGGGCGAATCGGCGTTCGAGAAAGCTGGGGCGGGCCGGCTGCGCCGGTCGCGGTCAGCGGGTCTCGCGGTGGACGGTGTGCTTGCCGTCCCGGGGGCAGAACTTCTTCAGCTCGATGCGGTCCGGGTCGTTACGGCGGTTCTTGCGCGTGATGTAGTTGCGCTCCTTGCACTCCACACACGCCAGAGTGATCTTCGGCCGAACATCGGTCGCCTTCGCCACGGCGGAGTGCCTTCCTCGCTCACGGAACAACTACAGCGCGTCAGCCTACGCGCTGACGACGCGGACATGCAAAGTGGGCGCCTGTGGCGCCCGTCCCACCGACCACCGGGTTTGCCCGGAGGACGAGAGTAGCGGTGGCCGGACTTGAACCGGCGACACAGCGATTATGAGCCGCTTGCTCTGCCATCTGAGCTACACCGCCGTGGCGGGTCCAGCCGGACCCTCTGAGCCCCCTTACGGAATCGAACCGTAGACCTTCTCCTTACCATGGAGACGCTCTGCCGACTGAGCTAAGGGGGCCTGCTCGATCACCCCGGGGGGTGTCGCGCAGGGGAAACAGTACACGACCGCGTCGCGCAGGTGAAATCGGATCCCCCAGGTGCGTGTCCGCCCTGATCAGGGCACGACTCGCAGGCGCGGCAGCTCCCCCGCGACGACCGTCTCCGGGTCGACCTGGGCGCCGAACCAGGCCTCCAGCCGCTCGTACGGCAGAGGGCGGCTGAACAGGAAGCCCTGGCCGATCTCACAGCCGATGTCCTGGAGCAGCTCCAACGTCAGCTCGCTCTCCACACCCTCGGCCACCACGGTCAGGCCGAACTGCTGGGAGAGCATCACCACCGCGTTCACGATCGCCAGGTCGCCCGGATCGGTCGCCATGCCCTGTACGAACGACCGATCCACCTTCACCTCGTGCACCGGCAGCCGGCGCAGTTGCGCCAGCGACGAGTTACCGGTGCCGAAGTCGTCCACCGAAAGGCGGACACCGAGGTCACGCAGGCTGCGCAGGGTGGGGATGGGACGTTCGGTGCCGTCCAGGACACCCGCCTCGGTGACCTCCAGCGTCAGCCGCTGCGGCGGTACGCCGTACTCGGCCAGCAGATCGCGTACCAGCGCCGGGAAGTGCTGGTCGGTGAGCGTACGCGCGGCGAGGTTGACCGCGACGGACAGCGGCTGTTCGCCGTGGCTCCAGTCGCGGCTGCGCCGCAGGCTCTCCCGGAGCACGAACTCGGTGAGCCGGCCGAGCTGGCCGGTGTGCTCGGCCACCGCCACGAAGTCGTCCGGGGCGACACTGCCGTGCGCCGGATGCTCCCACCGGGCCAGGCACTCCACGCCCACCAGACGGCGGTCCCGCAGCGTGACCTTGGGCTGGAAGTAGACCTCCAGTTCGCCCTCGTCCAGCGCCCGTTGCAGGTCGCCGGCGAGACCGAGCCGGCGCAACGACCGGGACTCCAGCGCCGGGCTGTAGAGCTGCACGCTGCCCGGTACCGACTTGGCCGCGGTGGCCGCCAGGTCGACGCGTTGCAGCAGCGCCACCGCATCGCTGCCGTGGTCCGGGTGGACGGCCACCCCGACGACCGTGTCCACGTCCAGGGTGAGCGCGTCGAAGACCATCTCGTCGCGGATCTGCTCCCGCAGCTGGGCCGCCAACTCCAGGGCCGCCTCGGTGCTCTCCAGCCGGAGCGTCACCAGGAACTCGTCACCACCGGCCCGGCCGACGAGCGCGGAAGAAGGCGCGCAGGAGCGCAGCCGCTCGGCCACCTCCATGAGCACCTTGTCTCCTGCGGCGTGGCCCAGCGACTCGTTCACCTGGCGGAGCCGGTCCACGTCGAAGAGCAGCAGCGCCACCACCTCACCCGGCGCTCGGATCTTGACTGCCTCCGCCACCGACGAGGTGAGGCGCCGCCGGTTGGGCAGCCCGGTGAGCGCGTCGTGGTCGGCGTCGTGCCGCAGCCGGTCGACCAGGCGGGAGTTCTCCAGCGCCACCGCGGCGTGCGCGGCGACCGTCTCGAAGACGGGAATGTCGCCGGGGGCGAAGTGGCCGATGTCGCTGAGCCGGTTGGTCACCTCGAGCGTGCCGATCACGGCCTGGCCGGAACGCAGCGGCACCACGATGGCGTCCTTGACCCGCTCCTCCCCCGCGGCCTGCCGCAACGCCGGATCTCCGCCGAGCCAGCGGCCGATCGAGAGGGTACGACCCTTCCGGTGCACCTGCTGACGCAGGCTCGCCGGGGTGGGCGCCAGGTCCAGCAGGCCGGGCGTGTCCACCCGGGCGGTGAGCAACACCTCGGGATGCCGCCCCTGGGCGGGCAGCCAGAGCGTCGCGTACTCGGCCTGCATCAGCGCGCGCACCCGGTCGAGCAGGATGTCGGCGAGCGACCGCTCGGTGCCGGAGGCGAGAAGGCGGGTGAGCTCGTACATCCCGGCCAGCGTCCGGTGCTGCCGGAAGAACTGGGAGTAGGAGCGGTAGACCAGGACCAGGCCGCTGAAGAGGGCGGCGAGCAGCAGGGCCGACCACCACGTCGTCTTCAGGGCGATCAGGACGAGCAGGCCGATCGCCACGTTGATGCCGGCGGTGAGCAGCGCCGTCGGCATGCTGCGCAGCGCGTCCCGCCCGGCCTGCCAGCCCTGGAGCAGCACGTGCACCCCGACCACGCTCACGAGGCTGACCAGCGTGACCACACAGACGGCGAGGAACAGCGAGCCCCAGGTGCCCGGCCCGACATTTTTCAGCGGCGGCAGTGCCAGGAGTACGAGGCTCGCCAGCGACGTGGCGGCGGCGGCCTTGGCGACGTTGAACCAGAGCTTCGCCGCGCCGAAGCGATGCGAGGCACTCCAGATCAGCACCGAGAGCGTGTAGATCAGGACGACACTCAACGGGGGCAGGAAGTAGAGCGCCACGATCAGTGGCACCTCGGTGAGCGTCACGCCCACCGACTGGCGCCGGACGTAGACGTTCAGCACCGCGAAGCTGATCCCCGCCATGACGACGAAGAACACGAAGGCGAGCGGCCACTTGCCGAACGGGTGGTCCGCCACCAGGGCGATGCACGTGCTGAAGACCACCGCCAGCAGCGCCAGAGGGGCGGTGACGAGCCAGGCACGTTCCGTTGACCTACGAGGTCGGCCCTGGCTTGCCATGCCCCTCCTACCGGAGACGTCGTCCGCCGGCTAGCGGACGACTCGATGATTCAGCGCGGGGTGTCCATCGTCCAGACGATGTCGGCGAGTTGCACCGCACCGGTACCGGGAAGGATGCCGAAGGCACCTGCGACGGCGGCGAGCACGAGGAGCGAGCCAAGCAGCCGGCCCAGCGTTCGACCAGACATGATTGCTCCTGTCGGGAGATTGCCACAGGGATGGTGAAGGTTTCCCGATCGTGCCACAAGCCTGAGGGGCAGAAAAGCGGAGAGGACCCGCCCAGCCCGAGTAGCTGTCAGGTTCCGCCGTTCGGCCCGGCCACCCACGACACGCAGCCAGGTCATGGGGGTGAAGGGACGTCAGCCGCTTCGTCCATTGCGGATTCCCACCTTCACCCACGAAGGGGATCAAGTCATACGAAACCCCACACCACCAACCCTGAGTCGCCCGGGCCGGCTCAACCTGGCCGATCCTCCGACGGGTCGCCACCGGACCCACGGGCATTGACCACCATACCTGCCTGTGTCATGAACGCCAGAGGGTGATTCCCTCATTCACGCCGGAACCGCTCAGCGGCTCACCGGGTGGCCTCTGCCTTCGGCGCACGTCTACCTGAGCATGTCCGCCTCGCCGGTGCCCGGGTCGACCGCCACGCTGAGCTTGAAATGTCCCCGGGCTCGGGCCTCGACACGGAGGACGAAGTCGACGACAAGCAAGCGCTCGGTTCCGCGGAGTCCTCGTACCTGCGCTTCGTACGGCTCGGAGATCTGCCAGTCGTCGAGCCGGAACCCGCCTCGGGGCTTGCCGGCGCGCATCCGTCTGGTGAACTCGGCGGTCGCCAGCACCCGAACCTCATCCTGATCCACGACCCAGTATCGATCTACCGGCCCGTCCGCCGGTGGACGCGGCCCGGCGGAGCGGCGGCGTGACTACTGGCCGAAGGTGTACCGCAGATTCGCATTGATCAGCTCGTTCAGCCGCTTACGCAGGTGCCCGAGCAGCGAGGGATCGGGTAGCGGCTCAGCGAGCAGCAGCGTCCACCGGAGCAGGGTGCCTTGATGCCCGTCGGACGCGAGATCGAAGCGCACCTGCGCGTCGGGCCGCTTCGGCCACAGCGATGACCAGACGACCAGGGTCGGGCGGTCGCGGCGCAGGATCTGCGGCCGCTGTTCGTCGTCGAGCAACCGCAGCCACGGGCGGGCCGGATCGCGGTCGGGCTCGGTCAGCGCCTCGAAGACGACGTCAGGGGGAGGCGCCTGACCGCGCATGCGGCTGCCCGCTTCGAACATGGCTCAGCTCAACGGCGCATCTCGGCAGGGCCGACGCGCACCGCACGGCCTGAGCGAGAATGGCCCCGGAGCGCTTTTCGCAGCTCACGGGGCCGTTCTTGCACCTGGTGGCGGGTAGAGGATTCGAACCTCTGAAGCTTTCGCGACGGATTTACAGTCCGCTCCCATTGGCCGCTCGGGCAACCCGCCAGGGCACACCACCGCGTCGCAACGCGGCAGCGGAAGCAAGGATAGCGGTTGTCCCCGGCACTGCCGCAACCGGGTACCGTCAGGAGGTCCCACGCTGGTCAGCGGGGGACGGACCAGGACAGACCGCCGGACAGCAGGAGCATGAGCATGGCATCGAACCCGTCGTTCGACATCGTGAGCAAGGTCGACCGGCAGGAGGTCGACAACGCCGTCCGCCAGTCGGAGAAGGAGCTCGCGACGCGGTTCGACTTCCGCGGCACCGGCGCGGAGATCTCCTGGTCGGGCGAGGAGGCGGTCAGCCTCCAGGCGGAGACCGAGGAGCGGGTCCGAGCCGCGCTGGACGTCTTCAAGGAGAAGCTGGTCAAGCGGAACATCTCGCTGAAGTCGCTCGACGCCGGCGAGCCCCGGCAGTCGGGCAAGACCTTCAAGATCGACGCCAAGGTGGTGCAGGGCATCGACTCCGACAAGGCCAAGGCCATCAGCAAGAAGATCCGCGACGAGGGCCCGAAGGGCGTGCAGGCGCAGATCCAGGGCGACCAGCTCCGAGTCACCGGTAAGAAGAAGGACGACCTCCAGGCCGTCATCGCCCTGCTCAAGGGTGAGGACTTCGGGCTGGCGCTCCAGTTCACCAACTACCGGTAGCCACGACGATCGAGTTGCGTGGCAGGTGACCGGCGCGGTCACCTGCCACGGTGCGGGATCAGGCATCCTCCAAGGGCCGGAACGCGCGGCCTGCGTCTCGGCCGCGAACAGCTGCGGCTCCTTCTGCCGTCAGGCAACTTCCTTGGGGTACGGGCCGGGCGTGCGGTCGGGTGGGAGCCATGACGCTCGCGATGCTCCGCCCCTACCGCCCGGTGCTCGGCCAACCGGTGCTGCGCAGGCTCCTCCCCGGGCTCGCGACCTCCGCTCTCGGTGACGGGCTCGCCCTTGTCGCGGTGACCTGGCTGGCCCTGCAACTCGCACCCGACGGGCAGCGCGGCACCTGGACCGCGTTCGCGGTGGCGGCGTACACGCTGCCGGGTGCGGCCGGCACGGTGCTGCTCGGCCGGTGGCTGGGTGGGCGGAGCGGGGCGCAGCTCGCCGGCTGGGACGCGACAGTGCGGGCCGCCGCCCTGGGCGCGATTCCGGTCGCCCACCTCGCCGGGGTGCTGGACGTCGGCCTGTACGTCGCCCTGCTCGCGGTGTCCTCGCTGCTGCACCCGTGGGGGTCGGCCGGCCGGTTCACGCTCGTGGCCGAGCTGCTGCCGCAGCGACATCACCTGGCCGCGAACGCGCTGCTCGGGGTCTTCGGCCAGGCCGCGACGATCGTCGGCCCGCCGCTGGCCGGCCTGCTCATCGCCTGGGTGGGCGCGGTGTGGGTGATCGCCGTCGACGCCGCCAGCTTCGCCGTGCTGGCCGTCAGCTACCGCCTCGTCGTCCCGGCCGCCCGCCGTGAAGCCGCCGCCCGCCGTGGAAGCGCCGCCCGCCGCGAAGGTGCCCGCCGTGAAGGCGCCGTCCGCCACCAGCCCGGAGACCAGCACGAGGACGGAGACCGCCACGGGAACCCGACGACCGGACCGTCGCGTACGTCGGGATTCCGGATCATCGCGCGGGACCGGTCGCTGCTCGGCCTGCTTTCGCTGTCCTTCGCGTTCTTCTTCCTCTTCGGACCGTTCTACGTGGCCATGCCGGTGCACGTCACCGACGACCTGCGCGCCTCCGCCGGGACGCTCGCGGCCTACTACACCGCGTTCGGCGTCGGCTCCCTGCTCGGCGGGCTGCTCACCGGCCACCTGCGTGGATGGCCGCTGCGGACCACGCTCGCCGGCATCGTCGCGCTGTTCGGCGCCGCGCTGCTCCCGCTCGGCCTGGGCGCGCCGGTCGTCCTGTCGCTGCCCGCGTTCGCGCTCGCCGGCCTGGTCTGGGCGCCCTACCAGCCGACCGCGACTGCGTTGTTCCAGCGCCGCGCCGGCACCGTGGACCTCCCCCGCGTGCTGGCGGCCAACGGGGCGGTCACCGTGCTGGCGGTGCCGCTGGGCACGATGCTCGGCGGTCCGGCGACGGCACTGCTCGGGGCACGCCACACGCTCCTGGCCTGCGCGGTGACGATCCTCGCGCTGGGTCTGGTCGCCGCAACGGCCGCCGCACGCCCCGGCCCCGGGGCGCAGAACACAGAGCGGACCGGGCCGGCGGGCCCGCCCGGACCGCAGG